>DATHMJ010000465.1:0-17869 GCA_035487215.1 Gemmatimonadales bacterium | reverse complement strand
CCAGCGGGAACGCCGGATCCCGTTCGACGCGGCGCTCCCGATCGCGTGCGATGTCGCGACCGGGCTCGGCTACGCCCACACCCGCGGCGTCCTGCACCGCGACGTCAAGCCCGAGAACATCCTGCTGGCGGGCGGTCGCGCGCTGGTGGCGGACTTCGGGCTGGCCCGGGCGATCGGCGCAGCCGACTACCGGAAGCTGACCGCGACCGGGGTCGTCGTCGGAACGGTCTACTACATGAGCCCGGAGCAGCTGCGCGAAGACCGCGACCTGGACCAGCGGGCGGACGTGTACAGTCTGGGCTGCATCGTGTTCGAGATGCTCACCGGCGCGCCGCCTTACACCGGCCGGTCCATCAGCGAAGTGGCCACCCGGATTCTTCGCGGGCCCATCCCGTCGGTGACGAAGCTCGAGCCCAGCGTGCCTCCGGCGGCGGATCGGGCGATCGCACGGGCCCTCGCCAAGGCGGCGGGCGACCGGTTCGGCAGCATGCGCGAGTTCGCGGCGGCGCTGAGTGGGGAGACTTGACCCGGAAAGAGAGTTCGACGATCATTAAACCGTGAAGACGCGCTCCTCGCCGCTGATTGTGAAGCCACGCTCCTCGCCGCGGCCGAGGCTGACCGCCCAGCAGTTCGGGCTGATCGCCAAAGCATTGGCCGACCCGCGCCGCATGGCATTGCTGGAAGCGATCGCGGAGCAGCGGGGGGAGTGCCCGTGCCTCCGGCTGCGGGAGCAGTTTCCCGTGTCCAAGGCGACGATCTCGCATCACATCAAGGAGTTGTCTCGGGCGGGACTGATCGAAGCCCACCGGGACGGGCAGTTCCTCCAGTGTGAGGTGCGGCGGGAGGTGCTGGCGGCCTATTCGGCGGAGCTGCTGCGGCGCATGCGGGTCGAGCGGCGGATGGTCCGGGTTTAAGCCGAAACCTCGTGGTGAATTGGGCGTATTGCTGGGGTCAGGTTCGATAGTTGTACAACTGACGTACTGGAGTGATCCTATGCACACTCGGTGGGTGATTTCAATCGGTGCCCTCGCCGCAAGCACGGTCCTCTCCGGCTGTGCCAGCAAGCCGGTCGATCCGCCGCCACCCCCCGCGGTGACCGTGGCGGCGGTGCCGGAGCGTGACATTACCGAATGGGACGAATTTACCGGGCGCCTCGAGGCCGTGGATCACGTGGAGATCCGCCCCCGGGTCACCGGATACATCGACCGGGTGGGCTTCGCCGAGGGCAAGGAAGTCACGAAAGGGGAGATCCTCTTCGAGATCGATCCTCGCCCCTACCAGGCCGAGCTGGCGCGAGCCGAGGCGGAGCTGGCACGGGCGCGGAGCGGAGCGGAGCTGGCTGGGAAAGAAGTCGTGCGGGCGCAGCGGCTGGTGGACGTTCAGGCCATCTCGCGTCAGGAGTTCGACAGCCGCGTCAGCTCGCAGGGTCAAGACGACGCGTCGGTCCGGGCCGCCGAGGCGGCGGTCAGAACGGCGCGCCTGAACCTGGAGTGGACGCACGTGCGCTCCCCGATCGCGGGGCGGGTGAGCCGAGCCGAGGTGACACCCGGCAATCTGGTGCTCGCCGGACCGCCCGCTGCGACGTTGCTCACCACCGTCGTCTCGCTCGATCCGGTCTACGTCTACTTCGACGGCGACGAGCAGACCTACCTGAAGTACGCCGGCCTCGCCCGGGCCGGCTCACGCGCCAGCTCCCGGGACGTGAAGAACCCCATCTACATGGGACTCATGAACGAGGACGGGCGGTTTCCGCACCAGGGCTACGTCGACTTCGTGGACAACCAGCTCAACCCGGAGACCGGCACCATCCGCGCCCGGGCGGTCTTTTCCAACAAGGACCGGCTCTTCACCCCCGGGCTCTTCGCCCGGCTGCGGCTCGTGGGCAGCGGGCGCTACCGCACCGCGCTCGCCCTCGATCGCGCCATCGGCACCGACCAGGACAAGAAGTTCGTGCTGGTGCTCAAGCCGGACAGCACCGTGGACTATCGCTCGGTACAGATCGGCCGATTGGTCGACGGTCTCCGGGTGGTCTCCTCGGGGCTCAAGGCCGGCGAGCAGATCGTCATCAATGGCATGCAACGGGCCCGTCCAGGGATGAAGGTCACGCCCACGGTGGCGGCCATGACGCCCGATTCCACGGTCGACACCGCGTCGCGCTGAGCGGATCGAGTCTCCGGAGCTTTCATGCGCTTTTCCCGATTCTTCATCGACCGGCCGATCTTCGCGGCCGTACTGTCGATCATGATCTTCCTGGCCGGCGTCATCGCGATGTTCGCGCTGCCGGTGAGCGAATACCCCGAGGTGGCGCCGCCGTCGATCGTGGTGCGGGCGGTGTATCCCGGTGCCAATCCGCGGGTGCTGTCGGAGGCCGTAGCGACGCCGCTCGAGGAGCAGATCAACGGGGTCGAGCACATGCTGTACATGTCGTCGCAGGCGACGTCGGACGGCGTGCTCACCACCACGGTCACGTTCCGGATCGGCACCGACGTCGACCTGGCCCAGGTCCAGGTGCAGAATCGCGTGAGCCAGGCCCTTCCACGGCTGCCGGAGGAAGTTCGGCAGCTGGGCGTCACCACGGTCAAGAGCTCGCCCGACCTGACGATGGTGATCCACCTGGTCTCGCCGGACAACCGCTACGACATGATCTACCTGCGGAACTACGCCCTGCTCCAGGTGAAGGACGTGCTGGCGCGGATACCGGGCGTGGGTCAGGTGCTGATCTTCGGCGCGGGCGATTACGCCATGCGCATCTGGGTGGATCCCCAGAAGGTGGCGGCGCGGGGACTCTCCGCCAGCGACGTCGTGAACGCGATCCGGGAGCAGAACGTGCAGGTGGCGGCCGGCGTGATCGGGGGCCCACCGATGCCGAAGGCCGTGGACTATCAGCTCAGCGTGAACGCGCACGGGCGCTTGCTGGACGAGCAGGAGTTCGGGAACGTCATCGTCAAGGCCGGCGCCGATGGCGAGCTGACTCGGCTGCGGGACGTCGCCCGCATCGAGCTGGCCGCGGGCGATTACGCGCTCCGCTCGCAGCTCAACAACAAGGACGCGGTCGCGATCCCGATCTTCCAGGCGCCCGGCTCCAACGCGCTCCAGCTCTCCACCAATGTCCGGAAGACCATGGAGGAGCTGAAGCAGAACTTCCCCAAGGGCGTCGAATACCGGATCGTCTACGACCCCACGGTGAACGTGCGGGACTCGATCCGCGAGGTGGTGAAGACGCTGTTCATCGCGATCCTCCTGGTCGCGATCACGGTCGTACTGTTCCTCCAGACCTGGCGCGCGTCGGTGATTCCTCTGGTGGCGGTGCCGGTCTCGATCGTGGGCACCTTCGCCGTGATGCTGGGCTTCGGGTTCTCGATCAACACGCTGTCGCTGTTCGGGCTGGTGCTCGCCATCGGCATCGTGGTGGACGACGCGATCGTGGTAGTGGAGAACGTCGAGCGCAACATCGAGGAAGGGCTCTCGCCGACGGACGCGGCGCACAAGGCCATGGACGAGGTAAGCGGCCCGATCATCGCGATCGCCTTGGTGCTCTGCGCGGTATTCGTGCCGGTGGCGTTCCTGAGCGGCCTCACCGGTCAGTTCTACCGGCAGTTTGCTCTGACGATCGCCATCTCCACCGTCATCTCTGCGCTCAACTCGCTCACGCTGTCGCCCGCGCTGAGCGCGATCCTGTTGAAGCCGCGCGGGGCCGCGCCGGACCGGCTCACGCGGTTCTTGAATCGCGCGCTCGGATGGATCTTCCGTCCCTTCAACCGGGTGTTCGTGCGGGGCTCGGCCGGCTACGGCAAGGTGGTGGGACGGGTGATCCGGCGCGGCGGGTTCGCGCTGGCGCTCTATGCGGGCCTGGTGGCGTTGACGGCCTTCGGGTTCGCCAAGGTCCCGACCGGCTTCGTCCCGACACAGGACAAGCAGTACCTCGTCGCCTTCGCGCAGCTGCCGGACGGCGCCACCATCGATCGGACCGACGCGGTGCTCCGGCGCATGGCCGAGATCGGGCTCAAGCAGCCCGGTGTCGCCAACGCGGTGCAGTTCCCCGGACTCTCGATCAACGGCTTCGTGAACGCCGCGAACGCGGGTATCGTGTTCTTCCCGCTCACGCCGTTCGAGGAACGGAAGTCCAAGGACGAATACGGACTCAACATCGCCGGCGCCCTCAACCAGAAGTTCAGCTCCATCCAGGACGCGTTCGTGGCGGTCTTCCCGCCGCCACCCGTCGCCGGACTCGGCACCGTGGGCGGCTTCAAGCTCGAGCTCGAGGACCGGGCCGGCTTGGGCGAGGCCGAGCTGTCGCGGGCGACCGAGGCGTTGCTCAACAAGGCGTACCAGACGCCGCAGCTGGCCGGCATGTTCTCGGGCTTCAGGGTCAACGTGCCGCAGCTCTACGTGGACGTAGACCGCGAGAAGGTGAAGGAGCAGGGGATCTCGCTGACCGACCTGTTCCAGACCTTGCAGATCTACCTGGGCTCGGTGTACGTGAACGATTTCAACCGGTTCGGTCGCACGTACCAGGTGATCGTCCAGGCGGACGCGCAGTACCGCGCCACCGCCGACGACATCGCCCAGCTCAAGGTGCGGAACGCCGGTGGCGCCATGGTGCCCCTCGGCTCGGTGATCCGGGTGAAGGAGTCGTTCGGTCCCGATCGCGGGCTCCGATACAATGCGTACCCCGCGGCCGACATCAACGGCGGCCCCGCGCCGGGTGTCAGCTCCGGTCAGGCTGTTTCAATCATGGAGCGCCTGCTCAACGAAACGCTTCCGAACGGCATCGGGTACGAGTGGACCGAGCTGACGTATCAGCAGATCCTGGCCGGCAACACCGCCGCGTTCGTGTTCCCGCTCTGCGTGCTCCTGGCCTTCCTGGTGCTGGCGGCCCAGTACGAGAGCTGGTCGCTGCCGCTCGCAGTGATTCTCATCGTGCCGATGTGCCTGCTCTTCGCGATCACCGGAGTGTGGCTCACGCACGGTGACAACAACATCTTCACCCAGATCGGCTTCCTGGTGCTCGTGGGCCTGGCCTGCAAGAACGCCATTCTGATCGTGGAGTTTGCCCGCGAGCTGCAGATGCGCGGGCGCTCTCCGGTCCAGGCGGCGCTCGAGGCCTGCCGCATCCGGCTCCGTCCCATTCTCATGACGTCGTTCGCGTTCATCATGGGCGTGCTCCCACTCGTGTTCTCGACGGGAGCCGGTGCCGAGATGCGCCACGCGATGGGCGTCGCCGTGTTCTCCGGGATGCTTGGCGTGACCTTCTTCGGGTTGGTGCTGACGCCGGTGTTCTACGTGACGATACAGAAGCTGGTGGAGCGCCGCGCGCGGGTGGAACCGCCGCCACCGGTGGTCGAGCTGCCGCCCGTGGAGGAAGAAGTCCATGCGTAATTCCCCGATTCTGCTCGCGCTCCTGCTCGCCGGCTGCGCGACGGCACCGGCGTACCGGCGGCCCGCGGTTGACGTTCCGCCATCCTTCCGTGAGGCCAGTCGCGACAGCGTGGTGCGCGACAGCGCCGCGAAGTCGGCGACGACCAGCGGGACATCGCCCGCGCCGGTGTCGGACGGATTCTGGCGCGAGCTGGGAGACACGACGCTCAGCCGCCTGGTCGATCAGGCAGTCCGGGCCAACTTCGACCTGCAGGCGGCCGAGGCCCGGCTTCGGGGTGCGAGGGCGGCGAGGGCCGGCGCGGTTTTCGATTTTGCGCCGACTGTGACTTTCGGCGGCAGCTACACCCGCCAGCGACTCTCGGCGGCGTCGTTCCCTCCGATCGGCGCGGGTGCGACGTTCCCGGATCAGGACATCTGGGACGGTGGGTTCGACGCGTCCTGGGAGCTGGATCTCTTCGGCCGGGTGCGGCGCAACGTCCAGGCGCAGGGTGCGTTCGTCTCGGTGGCGCGTGAGGATCTGCGGGACATCCGCGTCTCGCTCATCGCGGAGCTGGCCCGCTCCTACTTCGACCTTCGAGGAGCGCAGGAGCAGCTCGCCGTCGCGCAGCGCAACGCGGACAATCAGCGGCGCACGCGCGACCTGACCCGGGAACGGCTCGAGGCGGGGCAGGGGACCGCGTTCGACACCGAGCGGGCCGAGGCGCAGCTCAATCTCACGCTGGCCATCATCCCGACACTCGAAGGACGCGTCGCCGCGGCGGAGTATCAGATCGGCGTGCTGCTCGGCCGGCCTCCGGCGTCGGTGGCGGGAGAGCTGGACGTGGTTGCCCAGCTACCAGCGTTCCCGGCCTCGGTCTCGGTGGCTCGCCCCGATTCACTGGTCCGGGCTCGGCCCGACGTTGCGGCGGCGGAGCGGCTGGTCGCGGCCCAGCACGCGCTCGTGGGGTCGGCCAAGGCCGACTACTTACCGCGGGTATCGTTGGGGGCCGGCATCGGATTCACCGCTACGAGGTTCGACTCACTCGGCGACCACGGCACGTTCCGCTACGCGGTGGGCCCGGTCATCTCCTGGCCGGCACTCAACCTCGGAAGGGTGAAGGCGCAGGTGAACGCGGCGCAGGCGCGCGAGGCGGAGGCCCAGGCGCAGTATTCCCAGGCCGTTCTGCGGGCCCTGCAGGACGTGGAGACCTCGCTTTCCCGCTATCGCACGGCGCAGGCGCGCGTCGGCCGCATCCAGGACGCGGCGTCGGCGAGTGAGCGCGCGGCGGAGCTGGCGCGGCTTCGCTTCACCGAGGGCGTCGCCGACTTCCTCCAGGTGCTGGACGCGGAGCGCACGTTGCTCGATGCGCAGAGCCAGTTGTCCCAAGCGCGCACCGACGCGGCCACGGCCTATGCCGCCCTCTACAAGGCTCTTGGCGGGAGCTGGCCCGAGCCGGCTGGCGAGGGAAGCGGATCGTAGCTCCACCACTCCCGCGCCTGCTCCTGGGTCCAAGGCGCCCCGTCGATCGCCGCCAGCGCGCGGTTCACGTCGCCGGCCGTCTGCGGCCGATCCTCCGGGGCCTTTGCCAGGCACGCGAGCATCAGCCGGTCCAATTCCGGCGGCACGGGAAGATCGGTCCGCCGGGAGGGCGGGGCTGGCACTTCGCGCAGATGCTTCGCCATCATTTGAAGCGCGTTGTCGGCGTTGAAGACCGGTTGGCCGGTGAGCAGGTAGTAGCCGACGCAGCCGAGCGCGTAGATGTCGGCGCGTCCGTCCACCGCATCGCCCATCGCCATCTCGGGAGCCATGTAGGCGGGGGTTCCCGGGGTGAGCCCCGCCGCAGTGCCGAGCGTATCTTCCATCCCCTTGCCGGCGACTGACTTAACTAGGCCGAAGTCAAGTACTTTCACAAAGTCGTAACGGAGGCCGAGCTTCCCGAGGTGCAGGTTGGCGGGCTTGATGTCGCGGTGGACCAGTCCGGCGGCGTGGGCCTCCTCCAGCGAGTCGCAGGCCTGTCGGAGAATGTGGATGACCCGGGCCGCGGGCACCGGCCCGTATCGGCGGACCAGGGATTCCAGGTCCAACCCCTCCAGCAACTCCATCACGAAGTAGAGCGTCTCGTCCTCCGTCACCCCGAAATCGTACAGCTCGACCGTGTGGGGCGAACGGAGATTGGCCGCGGCTTCGGCCTCTCGCCGAAAGCGGCGGGTCGCGAGCTGCGCCGATTCTCCCCCGAGCGCGGCGATCATCTCGGGGCGGATCAGCTTGATCGCGGCAGGTCGGGCGAGCATGCGGTGCGTGGCTTTGTACACCTCACCCATGCCCCCGCGACCCAGCAGGTCGCCGAGCTGATAGCTCCCCATCTCGCGCGCCCTGGCCACCTGCTGGCCCAGACGAGTCACCACGAGCGAGATCACCACCGAGACGCCGACCAACAGGTAGTCGGGATAGTGCATCAACAGCGCGTCCAGCTTCGGACCGTGCCAGGTCCGCCCGCGGGTGATGAGCATGGCGATCGGATTCATCGAGGCAGCGATGAGCCCGGCCACGAGCGTCTTGCGCGGGGTGCTCGGGATGATGCCGGCGAACATCAGGACGATCGCGCCGACCCACGAGATGGCCGGTGTCGATTCCCAGCCCGCGGGCAGATCGCCGAGGTGCGGGAGCAGCGCGACCGCGGCGGACACGAGGACCATGTACGTGAGGCCGAGGTCGAGGATGAACCGCGGGTCCCGCTTGCTCCGCCGAGCGAACACGTACAGGGCGAGCGATCCGAGAATGCTCACGATCGCGACGGGATCGGTCGGCTCGGGTGAGCGCCACCGCTGGTTCCCCACGGCGGCCTCGGCCACGCGCGCCAGCGCGGGACCCAGCACCCATAGCGCTGCGCCCACCAGCGAGATGGTCGCCAGGCGGTGCGACGCCTCCCGTAGCAAATCGGCCGGGAACTCGCGGGGGTAGCCGCGCGTCTCCCGCCACCCGCCCGGGGTGCTGCCGATGGGCGGGCCAATCACGGGACGGGCTTGTCGTCTCATGCCGGCGGACCCTCGCTCCGCTGCGCCCGCTGCAGCGCGATATAGATGACCGTGTCCCAGGCGTTGTGAATTCCGATGTAGACGAGCAGCAGCGCGGCGGCGGCGACGATGAAGAGTGCCGCTTCGGCGTGGTGTACCAGGGTGAGCGCACCGCCCAACACAGCGCCATAGGCGATGAGCGGGAGGATCGTGTGCCACACCCAGTCCTCGAGAACCGGCCGATAGGACGACTGGAATTGCGCGCGGAAGGCGACGAGGGCGATGTATGCGACCCCCGCCGCTCCGGGGATGCCGATGCCGATCGCCGGGTTGCTGAGGGTGCTCCAGGGCGCGCTGAGGATAGCGGAGACGAGCAGGGCCGCGCAGAAGTGGACGATCGTCGGCGTGCCGAATGCGCCGACCTCGCGGGTCGTGCTCCGCATCGGCGCCTCCGCGATGAGGGCCATCACCACGAACTGCAGACCCGTCAGGGCGCCCGCGGAGGATCCGACGATGACGTAGAAGTTGTCCCACGCCGTGATCGGCGATTGAACGGCTTCCCCCACAGGCACCTCGCTTTGGCTTCGGTCTACGGGCGCGCCATCTCCATGATCGGACGGACCTCGATGCTGCCGGCTCGAGCCCCGGGGATGCGCGCGGCGACCCGAATGGCGTCGTTCAGATCCCTGGCCTCGATCAGATAATAGCCGCCGAGCTGCTCTTTGGTTTCCGCGAAGGGGCCGTCGGTGGTGGAGGGCTTTCCGTTGCGCACGCGCACGGTGGTGGCCGCGTGCGTGGGCTCGAGCGGATTCCCGCCGAGATAGTGGCCGCTTCGCCGAATCCCCTCGGTGAACGCGGAATACTCGGCGGACATCCGGTCAGCCTCGTCCTTGGACAGCTTCACCCACTGGCTCTCATCCGCGTAGATCAGGCACAGGTATTTCATGGCTCCCCCTGGCTCGGGTCAGGCGATGGTGGACGCCAGATAGTCGTTCGGGGGAGCCCAGGATCGACAGCCGAATCTGGCGCGACTCGAACGGACTCGCCAGCGAATCGCCGAGGGGTAAGCTACGGCTGCACCACCTGCACCCGGCCGTCGCGGTTGGTCAGCTTGATCTGGGCGCCGGCGGTTTCCGAGAGAATCTGGACACCGCTCCAGTCCCGCCGCTCGGAGTCTCCCGCCAGGCTCATCCCCGACCCATCGACCGACGCGCCGATCTTGACGGCGGGCCGTCCATTCGGGTCGATCAACCGGAACAGCACGGTCTCCGGATACGGCTTCCCGTCCGGTCCCTTGGATGGCGGCAGCACAACGAGCTGCGCGCGCAGCTTCCCCCCGTCGTCGACGATCTCGAGCGCGCGGCCGCGGAGCACCGGTGCGGTGTCACGGGGCGCCGCCGCCAGGCCGCGGGCGAGGAGCGACACAAGCAGAACGAGATTGATCGCACTCAGGCCGAGGGCGAGTCGCTGAATCGGCATGGTGATTCCTCCGGGAGCGCGAGGGTGGTGGGGGATTGTGCTCCAATGTACGGCGCAAGCCCTCTCCGCATCACGGCGCGTTCTGCGGAGAACCTGCAGATTCTGCGGAGGAGGATGGGGTGCTTGACGGGCCCGCGAGTTCGACGTATATAACCATTAGGTTATATAACCGAAGGGTTAGGTTGTATGACCTAACGGTTACTCACGGAGACGCATGGCACCGGACCGGTTGAGCACCACATTCTCCGCTCTCGCCGACCCGACGCGCCGAGCCATCCTGGCGCGCCTGGCCGGCGGCACGGCCACGGTGAAAGAGCTCTCGGCGCCGTTCGCGATCAGCGGTCCCGCCGTCTCCAAGCATTTGCGCGTATTGGAGCGCGCCGGCTTGGTCTCTCGCGGGCGCGAGGCGCAGTGGCGACCTCGCCGGCTCGAGGCTGCGCCGCTCCGCGAAGTGGCCGAGTGGGCGGAGACCTACCGACGATTCTGGGACGCGAATTACGCGCGGCTCGACGGCTACCTCAAGCAGCTACAGGCAAAGGAGAGGAAACATGGCCACCGCAAATAAGCCCGGCGTCACCACGTTCTCGACGCCGACGGACCGCGAGATCGTGTCCGTGCGCGTCGTGGACGCGCCCCGCCGCCTGGTGTGGGACGCGTGGACCAATCCCAAGCACGTGCCGCACTGGATGCTCGGCCCGGATGGCTGGACCATGCCGGTGTGCGAGATCGATCTCCGATCCGGGGGGAAATGGCACTTCGTCTGGCGCAAGTCGGACGGCAGCGAGATGGAGATGCACGGCGTCTATCGCGAGGTGACGCCGCCGTCTCGGCTGGTCTCGACCGAGTCCTGGGGCGGCGAGTGGCCGGACACGCTCAACACGGTCGTGCTGTCGGAGAAGGACGGCAAGACGACGATCACGCTGACCGTGCTCTATCCCTCGAAAGAAGCGCGCGACGCCGCGCTCAACACCGGCATGAAGGAGGGCATGAGCCTGAGCTTCGACCGGCTCAACGGCTACCTTCGCGACCAGGCTTAAGGCGCCGGATTTACGCGAGGCTCTGAAGCCGCGATGGAACGCGGGACGATGGGGAGCGTCACGTGGGAGGGGTGAGCCGCGTCGTGCAGGAGCCGCTGGTGCGCAACGACGAACCGCGTGTCCCGTTCGTTGTTGCCGCCGGTGTTCAGGTTGCGATCGTACTTGGGAAAGAGGGCGGATGACACCGTGACCCGCAGGCGATGCCCCGGCGGAACCACGCGTGACGTGAACCAGAGGTCGATGTCGTAGCGCTCGATCGCGCCCGGGGCCAGCGCCGCGTCGCGGTCGAATCCCTTGCGGAACCGCGCCCGCGCGACGCCATCCTGCACCCGCTCGGCGCGTCCATCGGGGAACACGTCGAGCAGCATGATGTCCCAGTCGGTGTCCACCGCGTCGGTGCTGGCCCAGAGCGTGGCCGTCATCGGTCCGGTGACCTCGACCGGCTGGGTCAGCGGTCTCGAGGTGAACACCAGCGCATCGTGGCGGGCCGCGTTCAGGCCGCTGAAGTCTTCGTTGAGCGACGTTTCCAGCTCCCGCGAGTCGATCAGGTACGGCGTGGGGTCGGCCGGGTCATAGGTGAAGGTGTCGGCCGGAGCGCCGGTGGGCGGCAGCGTATCGAGCGTGCCGTCGCCGGCGCTCGTGTTGGCCCGCCCGCCCGACGCGAGATACCACGCCGTCGGTCGTGCCCGGGCGAGCGGCCACGCCGCCTCGGCGCGCCAGGTGTTGTCGCCCAGGACGAAGTCGTCGAAGAGCGGCTCGCGGTCCACTCCGTTGTCCTTCCCCAGTAGATAGTGATCGAACCAGCGCAACTGCAGGCGCCGCTCATCCACCCGCGCCTTGGGTCCGAAGTCTCCCGCCACGTAGTCCACGCCCTTGTGCGCGCCGGGTCCCATCACGAGCCGGATGGGCGGGTGGCCCGGCACGCGGCTCAACGCGTTGGTGTAGTCGATCGGACCGCGGGCGTCGTCGTACCAGCCGGAAATCTGGAGCACCGGCGCGCGGACCCGCGCGATGTTGGTGGTGACCGCGTGCGCCCGCCAGTAAGCATCGAGCGCGGGGTGGGCGATCCAGCGATCCCAGAGCGCCACCTGCCCGCAGCCCAGGTGCTGCGGCAAGTCGATCAGCGGCAGGTGCATCAGCGCCTCGCCGACCTCCAGATCATCGACCTCCTGGAGGGTTCGCGCGCGCATGAGACACGCCCACGCCACGTTGATCGGCGAGAAGACCATGTCCTCGTAGGGCGAGATGCGCCACGGATCGCTGCTCGCGGCGGAGGGCGCGATGGCGGCGAGATGGGGCGGCGCGCTCACCGCGGCATACCAGGCCAGCCGGCCCTCGTCGGAGTGGCCGATCATGCCCACGCGACCGTTGGCGCCCGGCAACCGCGCCGCCCATTCGACGGCGTCGTAGCCGTCGCGCACGTCGGTGTCATAGTCGCCGAAGTCGTTCCCGTCGGAGATGTCGCGGCCGCGCACGTGCTGCGCCACGTAGATGTATCCCCGTGACGCCCAGTAACGTCCCGCCGTCGGTGTGATGCGGATGTATGGCGTCCGCATGAGCACGACGCCGAAGGGGCCTGCTCCGACCGGCCGCGCGATGTAGCTGACGAGGCGGGCGCCGTCGCGTGTGGTCATGAAGACGGCCGTGTCTTCGGTGACGGCGTACTGGGAGTCGGACACCGGGCCAGGCCAGACCGCGTACGGATGCTCCACCGCGAACGGCGTGCTCCTGCGGATCAGACGAACCCGGCGACCTTCGGGCTTGCCCTTCTCCAACAGCACGCCGGCGAGCGTGTCGCCGTGCCACTGAGCCCTGATCGACCGGTCCCCGTCGCCGGAGAGGAGCAACCCAGCCGAGTCAGTGACGATGTGGGTGACCACCACGATCGGGTCGCCGGTGCGGCGACGCACCGCGCCGGTGAACCCGGAGTCGGCGCCGGCGAAGTGGGCGAAGCCGGTGCGCCGCCAGCCCTCGAAGCCGGACTGCGGGGTCGAGCCGAGGGCCAGGTAGGCGTCCCAGTCGCCGGTGAGGGATGGAGCCTTGGCTTGTGGGCTACAGGCGGCGAGCGCGCCCACGGCGATGAGGGCTGCGTACCGCGACCCGATCGATCGTCGCCGGGCGCCCGCGGGGACCGCGAGCAGGGTTGCCGTCTCGGCGACCGCGGCTTCGGCGTAGGGCGAGTAGCGTGGCATGCTGAAGACTAGCGATTCCACGCTTCGACGGGAGTCGAAGTGTTCCGCCTACCGTGCCTCTACCGCGTGGTGCCAATGGCTACTCGGCCGCCAGCACCTCCTTCAGCGCGTCGAGCCGCTCGGTCCAGTACTGCTTGAGCCGAGTGGCTTCGGCCTGGCTGGGCAGCTTGCTGTGCTGGATGGCGACTTGGCTCTTGCTCGCCCCGCGGCTGGAAAAACCGACCTCGACCGACGTCGCGTCGGCCCAGGTGATGCGCATGTATTTCTCGCGAGTGCTCTTCCGCACGGTAAGGTCCACGCCGGGCAACCAACGCGCGCGCCCGCGCGCCTCGAACGCGTCGTAGAGCCGAGCGAGGGGGACGGGGAAGGTCTTGCTCTTCGTCGCCTCGAACGATCCGTCTCGGCGCTGGCCGATGGCGCGCAATCCCTTGATGCGCTCGTAGCCCACGGTCACGGTCTGGGCCCACCAGCCGGGGATCTTGTACTTCTCGTGCACGTGCTCGGCGATCTTGCGGTGGGGCCAGGTGTGGGCCTTGGCGCGATCGAGCGCCTTCACCCAGCGGTCCCAGGTGCAGCCGGTGGCGGCCTTGACCGCCGCATCGCTTTTGCCGGCGAGAGTCGCGTACTGAGAGGCCGACGCCGCGGCCGCCGACTTCGCCGCTGCCGACGGGGCTTCTGCCGGTTTCTTTCGTGGCTTCTGCTTGAGGAGGTGTGCGCGGGCGGTGGTGTACGCTTCGCCCGTCTTCTGCATGCGCCCGCGAACCAGGCGCTTGAAGTCCTTGTTGGTAGGCATCGGTGGGGCCCTTTGGTCAGGCCACGGGCGACACACCCCCCAGCGGCGACGCCCGCGGCGTCCCAAAGGCTCGAAGCAGACGGATCCGGGAGTGTGCCCCCCTTTGCCTCACGAGGACCCGGCTGGGGCAGGGTCGCCGAGGTTGGGCGCGGATCGGGCGCCCGTGAATCAATTGTGCATCGTCGGGCCGACGGGATCAAGAGGGGCCGGCCTCCACGCACCATCCTGCGCGAGCTATTCTAGGGGCATGCAACCGACCCGCGACGCTGCCGCCCCGCCGAACGTCGTCTCCGCCTGGGCGCCGCTGGGGTTTCGGGTGTTCCGATTCCTCTGGCTGGCCGTGCTGGCGAGCGACATCGGCGCGTGGATGCAAACGGTGGGCGCGCAATGGCTGCTGGTCGGTCTGCCGAGCGCCGCCACGCTCGTGGCCCTCGTCCAGACGGCGGACACCTTGCCGGACGTCCTGCTCGCGCTGCCGGGCGGAGCCCTCGCGGACGCATTCGACCGGCGCCGGCTCCTCATCGGCTTGCAGGCCTTTCAGGTCGCGATCGCGGTGGGGCTGACCGTGTTCACCCTCGCCGGCCAGATGACGCCGCCGCTGTTGCTGGCGTTCACGTTCGCGCTCGGCGCGGCGTCGGCGCTAGCCACGCCCGCCTACCAGGCGCTCATCCCCGAGCTGGTTCCGCGCGACCAGCTTGCCTCTGCCGCGGCGTTGGGCGGCATCAGCGTGAACCTGGCCCGCGCGATCGGTCCCGCCATCGCGGGCGTCCTGATCGCGCGAATCGGCGTCGGGGCCGTTTTCGCGCTCAATACCGCAGGGTTCCTGCTCTTCGCGGTCGTGCTCGTCGCGTGGCGTCGCTCTCCGGCGGAGGGCGCTGCGGCGCCGGAGCGGTTCATCCCCGCACTACGCGCAGGCGGCCGTTACGTCCGCTATTCGCCGGTCGTCCGCCGGGTCCTGCTGCATCTCGGCCTGTTCATCGTCCCGGCGAGCGCGGTGTGGGCGCTGCTCCCGGTGGTGGCCACCGGCCCGCTCCGCCTCGGCGCTGGCGGCTACGGTCTCCTGCTCGGCGCGCTGGGGGCGGGCGCGATCGGCGGGGCGCTGGCGCTGCCTCGGGTCCGCGACCGTCTGTCGGACAACCGGATGCTGATCGCCGCCAGCGTCGTCTACGGAACGGCGATGATCGTGCTGGTGACGGTCCGGGTTCCGCTCGCCGCCTTTCTCGTCCTGGTGCCCGCGGGTGCGGCGTGGATCACGGTCATCGCGAACACCAGTACGGCGATGCAGCTCATGCTCCCGAGCTGGGTGCGGGCCCGCGGTCTCGCCGCGTATCAGATGGTTCTCTTCGGTTGCCAGGCCGTGGGTGCCCTCGGATGGGGACTGATCGCCGACCACACCGGCCTCGTCGTCACGTTCGCCGTCGCGGGCGCGGCATTGCTGGCCGGAGCCGTGAGCGTCCGGGTCTGGCCGCTGTTCGAGTCGGAGGCGCTCGCCGCTCACCCGTCGGCGCACTGGCCGGAGCCGAGTCTGACGTTCGAGCCCGAGCCGGACGCGGGGCCGGTCCTGGTGGTCACCGCGTACATCGTCCCTCCAGAACGTCAGGAGTCGTTCGTGGAGGCCATGCGCGGGGTCCGCCTGTCGCGCCTCCGGACCGGCGCGATCTGGTGGGAGCTATATCGGGACGGGGAGACGGCGAACCGCTTCGTCGAGACGTACACGGTGCTCTCCTGGGACGAGCATCTCCGGCAACACCACGTTCGCCTCACCGGGGCCGATGCCGCGACGGAACGGCGAGCCCGCGCGTTCGCGGACGGCCGCCCGAAGGTCACGCACCTCTTCCCGGCCGACCCATCGGCTTGAGCCGCCGCCGCTACTCCGCATCAAGCCGCGTGGGCTAGGAAACCCCGCCCGGACGCTGGTACCATAACGGATGAGGAAACCCCATCACCGCCCGGACGGGGGCTTTCGGAATCCGTGGCCTGGCGGGGAGCCGCCCGGGTTCCCGGCCCTGTTGCGGTGGCGGCTGGTGGACCGGGTGCGCATGCCGATCCAGCCGGATCCGCCGCGGGGCTCGCTGCCCCTGCGCACCCCGTCCATCGTAGCCCCCAGGGCTGAGCCCGGCTACCGGTCGGCCACATGGGTCGGACACTCGACGGTGCTGCTTCAGCTCGGCCCGCTCAACATCCTCACCGATCCCCTGTGGGGCGAGCGCGCCTCTCCGTTTCGCCGGCTCGGCCCACGTCGGCTGATGCCGCCGGGCCTGGACTTCGACGCGCTGCCGCCGATCGATGTCGTGCTGCTCTCGCACAATCACTACGATCACCTCGACGCGCCCACCGTGCGCCGAATCGCCGAGCGATTCCCCGAGGCAAGGTGGTTGAGTCCGCTTCGCCTCGGCGAGCTGCTGCGCTCGTTCGGCGTGCGCCACGTCGTTGAGCGGGACTGGTGGGAGTCGTTGGCGATGCCGGCAGAGACCGGGCCGGACGGACGGGGCGCGTTCGTGGCCACCTGTACGCCGGCCCGGCACTTCAGCGCGCGCGGGCTCGGCGACCGCGGCGACACGCTCTGGTGCGGCTGGACGATCGCCGCCGACGGCGTGGGCGTCTATTTCGCGGGCGACACCGCCCTGCATCCGGAATTCGGCGCGATCGCCTCAGCCGCCGGCCCGTTCGACCTGGTGATGCTCCCGATCGGCGCCTACGAGCCGCGGTGGTTCATGGGGGGAGTCCACATGAACCCCGAGGACGCGATCGAGGCGTATCGCGCGCTCACGGCGGGCGGCGCCGCGCGGCCGCCTTGTCTGGCGCTCCACTGGGGGACGTTTCGCCTTACCGACGAGCCGGTCGAAGAGCCGCCGGCACGATTCGGCGAGCGCTGGAGGGAGGCGGGCTTCCCCGCCGACGCGAACTGGACTCTGGCCGTCGGCGAGACGCGGCGTTTCGACTAGGGGCCAGGGGCGAGGATCGAGAATGTCGGCCAGATCGTCAGGGTTGCGTCTCGCGGGCCCACGCGTCGGAAACCTCGCGCCCGCGGGCGAGATCGTCCACGACCAGGATCAGCTGATGGTCGTGGTCGCTGTACAGAACCTCGATGTTGACGCCCGCCTCGGCCATCCGGCGCGTCAGCAGGCCGAGCTGACCGGGCAGGTCCTGCTTCAGTCGCTGAACCAGCACTTCCCGCTCGGCGAGAACCTCAATGCCGGCCGCTTCCAGCGCCCGGCGGGCGCCCGCTCCGTCGGCAAAGAGAAAATGGGCCACGCCCTTCCCGGCCACGACCCAGGCCCCTCCACCTTCGACGCTCACGCCCGCGCGGCCCAGAGCCTCGCCCATCTCGGCGAGGGCGCCAGGTCGGTTCGGCAGGGCGATCGTCAGGTCCTTCGCGGCCGTCGTCACTTGAGGAAGTCGGTCACGAGTTTGATGGTCGCAGTCGGGTTCTCCTCCATGATCCAGTGGCCCGACTGGGGCACGACGCCCTCCGTCACACTCGTCGCGGCCGCGCGCATGACCGTGGCCATCATCGGGCCGAACGACTTCTCCCCGCCGAGCGCGAGCACCGGCATCGTCAGCTTGCCCTGAGCGACGAACGCCTTGTCGTCGATCGCGTCCTGATCGAAGGCCTTGAACTGCTCGAAGCCGGCGTGCATGGCGCCCGGCCGCGCGTACAGTCTGGCGTAGTGCTCCCGGGAGGCCTCGGAGAACTTCTTCGGGTCGGCCGAGAATTCGTTCCAGAACCGGTCGAGGTAGATCCGCTCGCGACCGGCGACCAGCCGCTCGGCGTCGGGACCCCAGAACGAGAAGTGCCAGAGCGCGTGACTCTTGACGATGTCATCCCACGGGCCGACCCCGGGAAGCGGGGCGTCGATCAGCACGAATCGCCTCACCCGCTTCGGATACTCTGCGGCGAACGCGTATCCCACCATGTTGCCGATGTCGTGGGTGACGAGCGCGACGTCGGCAATGCCGAGCTGGTCGAGGATGGCGGCGAGGTCGCGCGCCTG
>DATHMJ010000464.1:0-2297 GCA_035487215.1 Gemmatimonadales bacterium | reverse complement strand
CTCGATGCAGCGGGCTACGAGGCGTGGTGCGTCGGCGGGGCCATCCGTGATGCGTTGCTCGATCCGGCCGGCGCGGCCGAAAGCCTTCGCGTCGCCGTGGATTTCGCCACTTCGGCTACACCGGACCAGGTGCAGGCCGTGTTCGGGCGCAACCGGACGGTCGCGGTCGGGCTCAAGTACGGCACCGTAGGGGTGTTCGATCGCGGGCGCGTCCTTCACGAAGTCACCACGTTCCGGCGCGACGTGTCCACCGACGGCCGCCACGCCGTCGTGTCGTGGGGCGTCTCGCTGGACGAAGACCTCGCGCGCCGCGACTTCACGATCAACGCCATCGCGTATCACCCCATGCGCCGCGAATGGCGCGACCCGTTCGGCGGGGCGGCCGATCTGGAGCGCCAGGTCGTTCGTGCCGTCGGGAACCCGGCCGAGCGCTTCCGCGAGGACTACCTCCGCATCCTGCGCGCGCTCCGCTTCGCCGCCCGCTTCAATTTCTCTATCGACCCGGCCACGTGGACAGCGGCGCAGACGGAAGCCTCAGGGCTGCGGCAGTTGTCGGCGGAGCGGGTGCACGACGAGTGGTACAAGGGGCTCCGCACCGCGCGGTCGGTCGCGCATTTGGTGCGGCTCTGGCGCGACGTGGGCGCCGCTGCTGTGTGGCTGCCGGAGCTGGACGCCACCGTTCCGCAGCCGTCCGAAGCCGATCGCGAGCCGCGCGACCCCGTGCTCTTGGTGATGCTCCTGTGCAGCCCGCCGGCCAGGGCGCTCGAGCGCCTGCGCGCCAAGAACACCGAGATCGCGCGGGCGGAGGCCGCCAGTCGGGCGCCGCCCGAGCCGGCGGATCTGTCGGCGGCGGGAGTCCGTCGCTGGCTCGCGGCCGCCGGCCCGGCCGCGGACGACTTGCTGGCCCTCTGGCGGCTACGGCACGGCGCCGATGCCCCATGGGCAGCCGGCGTGCTCGAGGTGCGGCAGCGGGGCGACGCCGTCACCCGGGGCGAGCTGACCCTCGATGGGCATGACCTCCTGGTCTTGGGTGTTCCGCCCGGACCCCGGGTCGGCGAGGTGCTGGACGGTCTGCTCGAGCGGGTCTTGGAAAATCCATCGCTCAACACCCGCGACCAACTGTCCGAGATCGTTCGCGGGATGCTGTGAGCACGCTCTGGTTCGCTCTCGCGGCGGCGGCCGGCAACGTGCTCGGGGCACTCGCGGTGGTGCGTCACTCCGAGCGAGGCCTGCACGCCATCGATCTCGGTATCGCGTTCGGCGCCGGCTTCATGATCGCGGTCGCGATTCTCGGCGTGCTGCCGGAGGTGTTCCGGACCGGCGGAGCGGAAGGAGGGATCTACGTCGTCGCCGGCTACCTGGGCGTTCACGCGGCGCAGCACGTCTTGGTCCCCCACTTCCACTATGGCGAGGAGACGCACCGGGTGAGCCCCGTTACCGGCGTCACCGCGCTCGTCGGCTTGTCGCTGCATACCTTCTTCGATGGCGTCGCGATTGCAAGTGGCTTTCTGGTGTCGGGGCGGCTCGGCCTCCTGCTCTTCTTGGCTGTGCTCGTGCACAAGCTCCCGGAGGGTGTCGCGATGGCGAGCATGATGCTCGCGGGCGGCCAGAGTCGAGCACGCGCCATCGGCGCCGCCGCCGCCTTGGGGGTCGCGACGCTCCTGGGCGTCGCGCTCACCGAAGTCGTCACGCCACTCGCGCGGCACGGCCTGGCCCTCTCCGCCGGGGTGACGCTGTACGTGGCGGCCTCGAATCTGGTCCCCGAATTCCAGCAACGCCGCCGCGGCTGGCCAACCGTCGCCTTCTTCGGCGGCGTCCTCATCTTCGGGCTCACGGAATGGCTGCTGAGCCAGTGGCTGGGCTAGTTTCCGCCATGGCCCAGAAGCGCGCGACCGCAGCTGAAGCTTCCCTATTCACGGCCGCCCGGGACGCCGAGCCCCTCGCCAACCGGATGCGCCCGCGCACCCTGACTGAGTTCGTGGGCCAGGAGCATCTGCTTGGACCGGGGAAGCCCCTGCGTGTGCTCATCGAGCGCGGAGCGGCCGGATCGCTGATTTTTTGGGGGCCGCCGGGCTCGGGCAAGACGACCCTCGCCCATCTGATCGCGACGGCCACCGGCCGCGTATTCGTCCCCTTCAGCGCCGTGAGCGAAGGGGTCCCCCGCATCCGCGAAATCGTGTCGCAGGCGAAGGCTCGCCTCGCCTCCGGTGGGTCGCAGACCATTCTGTTCGTCGACGAGATCCACCGGCTCAACAAGGCCCAGCAGGACAGTCTGCTCCCGCCGGCCGAAGACGGCA
>DATHMJ010000463.1:0-3289 GCA_035487215.1 Gemmatimonadales bacterium | reverse complement strand
CTGGGCGAGGTGGTCTTCGGCGGCGTCGGCTCAGGCCTCTACGGCATGCTGGTGATGATCGTGCTCACCGTGTTCATCGCCGGCTTGATGGTCGGGCGAACGCCGGAATACCTGGGCAAGAAGATCGAAGCATACGAGATGAAGATGGCGTCGATCGCGATCCTGATCCCGAATCTGCTGGCCCTGGGAGCGACGGCGATCGCGGTGTCGACGGATGCGGGCCGGGCCGGACCGCCGAATCCCGGTCCCCACGGCTTTACCGAGGTTCTGTACGCCTTCTCCTCGATGTCGAACAACAACGGCAGCGCCTTCGGCGGCATCAGCGCCAACACGCCGTTCTACAACATCCTCGGCGGCGTCTGCATGTGGCTGTCCCGCTACTGGGTGGTGATCCCGGCATTGGCGGTCGCGGGGTCGCTCGCGGCCAAGAAGCGGGTGCCCGCCAGCGCCGGCACCTTGGCCACCCACACGCCGCTGTTCGTCGTCTTGCTGGTCGGCACCGTGGTGATCGTGGGCGCGCTGACCCATATCCCCGGGCTCGCGCTGGGGCCGATCGTGGAACACCTCATGCTCCCTGGCAGGTAACCGTCTCATGACTACTCGAGGCAAAGCCCGCCCGCTCTTCGACCCGCCGATTGTGCGGGGCGCGATCGCGGCGTCGTTCCGGAAACTCGACCCGCGCCACATGGTGCGAAATCCGGTCATGTTCGTGGTGGAGGTCGGTAGTCTCCTCACGACGGTGCTGTGGATCCTCGCGCTGGCGGGGCGGGGGGAAGCGAGCCCGAGCTTCATCCTGGCCATCTCGGCGTGGCTCTGGTTCACGGTGCTGTTCGCGAACTTCGCGGAGGCGATGGCCGAAGGCCGAGGGAAGGCCCAGGCCGAGAACCTGAGGAAGGCCCGGCGCGACATCGTGGCGCAGAAGCTTGCCCGCCCGGATCGGAAGGACAATCGCCAGGCGGTCCAGGCCAGCAGCCTGCGCAAGGGTGACGTGGTGTACGTAGCCGCCGGAGAATTCATCCCGGCCGATGGCGACGTCGTCGAAGGCGTCGCCTCGGTGGACGAGAGCGCCATCACCGGTGAGAGCGCCCCGGTCATTCGCGAGAGCGGCGGCGACCGGTCCGCCGTCACCGGGAGCACCCGCGTGCTGTCCGACTGGCTCGTGGTGCGGGTGTCGACCAACCCGGGCGAATCGTTCCTCGACCGGATGATCGGGATGATCGAGGGCGCCAAGCGGCAAAAGACGCCCAATGAGATCGCGCTGGAGATCCTGCTGGCGGGGCTCACGATCATCTTTCTGTTGACGACGGTGACCCTGCTTCCCTTCTCGATCTACGGAGTCAAGGCGGCGGGCCATGGGACGCCGGTCACGGTGACCGTGCTGGTTGCCCTCCTGGTCTGCCTCATCCCGACGACCATCGGCGGCCTTCTCTCGGCGATCGGCATCGCGGGGATGGACCGCATGATCCAGGCGAACGTCATCGCCATGTCCGGGCGTGCGGTCGAGGCCGCTGGCGATGTGGACGTGCTGCTGCTCGACAAGACCGGCACGATCACGCTGGGCAACCGCCAGGCGACGGCGTTTCTCCCGGCGGAGGGCGTCACCCCGGAGCGGCTGGCCGATGCGGCTCAGCTCGCCTCGCTGGCCGACGAGACCCCGGAGGGCCGGAGCATCGTCGTGCTGGCCAAGGAGAAGTTCGGCCTCCGCGAGCGCGACATCCACGGCTTGGGCGCCGCATTCGTCCCCTTCACCGCCCAGACCCGAATGAGCGGCGTCAACTTCCAGGGCGACGGCCGCGAGATCCGCAAGGGCGCGGCCGATTCCATCGAGCTGTACGTGAAGGGACGCGGAGGCCAGCTGCCCGCCGCGGTCCGGACGGCCGTGGACGGGATCGCCCGCCAGGGCGGGACGCCGCTGGTGGTGGCCGAAGGACGTGACGTGTTGGGTGTGATCCAGCTCAAGGACATCGTCAAGGGCGGCATCAAGGAGCGGTTCACCGAGCTGCGCGCGATGGGCATCCGCACGGTGATGATCACCGGCGACAACCCGCTCACGGCGGCCGCGATCGCGGCGGAAGCCGGTGTGGACGACTTTCTCGCGCAGGCCACGCCGCAAACGAAGCTGGAGCTGATCCGGAAGCACCAGACCGGCGGCAAGCTGGTGGCGATGACCGGTGACGGCACCAACGACGCCCCGGCGCTCGCCCAGGCCGACGTCGCCGTGGCGATGAACACCGGGACGCAGGCTGCCAAAGAAGCCGGTAACCTGGTGGACCTCGACTCCAATCCGACCAAGTTGATCGAAATCGTGGAGATCGGGAAGCAGATGCTCATCACCCGGGGCTCGCTCACCACGTTCAGCATCGCCAACGACGTGGCGAAGTACTTCGCGATCATTCCGGCTGCCTTCGCCACCACTTACCCGGCCCTCGGCGCCCTCAACATCATGCGCCTCGCGACGCCGCAGAGCGCCATCCTGTCGGCGGTGATCTTCAACGCGCTCATCATCATCGCGCTCATTCCGCTCGCCCTGCGCGGAGTCCGCTATCGTCCGATCGGGGCGGCGGCGCTGCTGCAGAACAATCTGCTGATCTACGGGGTGGGCGGCATCATCATCCCGTTCGTCGGCATCAAGCTGATCGACCTGATCTTGGTCGGACTCCATCTGGCATGAGGTCTTCCATGCGCACGCTCGTCTGGCCCTCGGTGGCCGCCATGTTGGTGTTCACGTTTCTGACCGGGGCAGTCTACCCGGCCGCCATCACCGTGGTCGCGCAGCTTGCCTTTCCCAGGCAGGCGGGCGGCAGCCTCATCGTGCGGGACGGAAAGGAGATCGGTTCGTCCTTGCTCGGGCAATACACCGAAGACCCCAAGTACTTCTGGGGTCGCCTGTCGGCGACCTCCCCGGTTCCCGATAACGCGGCCTCGTCGAGCGGCTCCAACTTGGGGCCGTCGAATCCCGCCCTCCACGACGCGGTCAAGGCTCGGGTGGCCGCGCTCAAGGCCATCGACTCGAGCAATGCGGTGCCGGTCCCGATCGACCTGGCGACTGCCTCCGGGAGCGGGCTCGATCCGCACATCAGCCCCGCCGCGGCGGAGTATCAGCTCGCTCGCGTCGCCAAGGCCCGGGGGCTCGACACCGGCCGGCTCCGCGCGCTCGTGCTCGCCCACACCGAAGGGCGCCAATTGGGGATCCTCGGCGAGCCGAGAGTGAGTGTGCTCGAGCTGAATTTGGCGCTCGACCAGCTGGGCGGTTCGCGCTGATGCGGGTTGGGGCCAATGGTGGATGACC
>DATHMJ010000462.1:0-3665 GCA_035487215.1 Gemmatimonadales bacterium | reverse complement strand
CGCCCCAACCATCGGGAGCAGCACCCATAGCAATTCCTTTAGCGCGGGATGGACACGGTGCGCGGAGGCAGCGGCTCTCAGCATAACCGCTCCCGCTTGACAAGCGGAAGTCCGGGGTCGTTCATTACCGCTCTCGCTACGCCGCTACGGAGGCAAGTTTGGAGGTTCCTACCCAGGCCGTAGAAGTCAGCCGCCCTTCGCTCGTGGCCGACCTCGTAGCGCTCACCAAGCCGCGCATCATTTCGCTTCTGCTCGTCACCACCATCGCCCCGATGTTCATGACGGGGCGCGGCCTGCCTTCCGTACAGCTGGTGCTGGTAGTGATCCTCGCCGGCTACCTCATGGCCGGCGGAGCGAACGCCATCAACATGTGGTTCGACCGGGACATCGACGACAAGATGTCGCGCACGCGGCTCCGGCCGATACCCGCCGGCCGCATCGCGCCGTCGGTCGCGCTCGCGTTCGGGATCGGGCTCGCCATCATCGCGTTCGACCTCTTCTGGCAACTGGTCAACCCCTTGAGTGCGTGGCTCGCCCTCGGCGGGCTCTTGTTCTACGTCTTCATTTACACGGTCTGGCTCAAGCGGTCGACCCCGCAGAACATCGTGATCGGCGGGGCGGCCGGCGCGTTTCCGCCGCTCGTCGGATGGGCGGCGATGACCAATCGGATCGATCTGGCGGCGATCTATCTCTTCGCGATCATCTTCTACTGGACGCCGCCGCACTTCTGGGCCCTGGCGCTGATCAAGCGCGGCGAATACGCCAAGGCCGGTATTCCGATGATGCCGGTGGTGCGGGGCGAGCGGCGAACCAAGTTCGAGATGCTGGTGTACACGCTGATGCTCGTGCCGCTCACGCTCATCCCGGTGCTGTTCGGAGCGTTCGGCTGGTTCTACGCCGTCGCGGCGACCCTGCTCGGCATCCCGCTCCTGTGGTACTGCATTCGACTGCTTCGCGAGCACACCGTCACGCCGACCGCCTGGAAGCTGTACCGCTACTCCCTGCTTTACCTCGCGCTGTTGTTTCTCGCCATGGGAATCGACCGCAATCTTCCCGGGGTGCCCGTCACGCCGAGCAGCGTGCTGATCCTCAGCAACCCGGGCCAGGAAGCCCTAGCGCCGTCCCCGTGAGTTAGCTTCGTAGGGATGACATCCACCACTCCAGACTCCCCTCGCCCCCGCCGGAGGCGCCTGCCCCCGCCCGGTCGGCTCAGCCGGCTGTGGCCGCGGGTGCGGCCGTATCGAGCCGGCCTGACGCTCGCGGTCGTGACGCTGCTGCTGAGCGCGGGGATCGGTCTGGCGTTTCCCCAAATCGTCCGCTACCTGCTCGACGCCGCCTTTCTCAAGCAGGATCGCTCCCGCCTGGACCAGATCGCGCTCCTGCTGCTGGGGCTGTTCGTGATTCAAGCGCTCCTCAACTACGTGCAGACGTACTATCTGAGCGCCACCGGCGAGCGCGCGGTGGCCGGACTCCGGCGCGAGCTGTTCGAGAAGCTTCTCACGATGCCGCCGGGATTCTTCGCCGAACGGCGCACGGGCGAGCTGACCAGTCGACTCACGACCGACATCGGATTGTTGCAGAGCGTCATGAGCCATCAGATCGCCGAGTTCTCGCGGCAACTGCTGGCCCTGGTGGGCGGGGTGGTGCTGCTTACGCTGATGCAGCCCCGGCTCACGTTTACCGCCGTCGGCGTCGTCCCGTTGGTCGTAGGCTCGGCGTTCTACTTCGGGCGACGGCTTAAGCGGATCACGACGGGAGTACAGGACCGTGTCGCCGAAGCGACGGCTGTCGCTGAAGAGGCGCTGAGCCAGATCCGCACGGTGCAGAGCTTCGTGCAGGAGCCCGCCGAGCGCGAGCGGTACGGCGAGCGCGTGCTGGCCAGCGTGAAGGCGGCGCTCGTGCGGGCCGAGGTCCGGGGATTGTTCTTCGGCATCCTGACGTTCACCACCTTCGGGGGCATCGTCTTCGTGCTTTGGCAGGGCGGCCTGCTCGTGCTCGACGGCAAGTTGTCGCCCGGCGCCCTCGTCTCGTTCCTGCTGTACACGGTCTTCATCGCGGCGGCAATCGGCGCGCTGGCGTCGTTCTTCAGCAGCTATCAGGAAGCCGTGGGCGCGGCTGAGCGCGTGTTCGAGCTGCTGGAGATGGTGTCTCCCATCGCCGATCCGCCGGTTCCACGCGAGCTCCCTCGCCCGGTGCGCGGCGCCGTCGCGTTCGAGCGGGTCTCGTTTCGCTATCTCGCGGATCCGGCGGTGCCATGGACGCTACGGGAGATCGATCTCTCCGTCGCGCCCGGAGAGGTGGTGGCGTTGGTGGGGCCGTCCGGCGCCGGCAAGACCACGCTGGTGTCGCTGCTCCCCCGCTTCTGGGACGTGGCGGAGGGTCGCATCCGTCTTGACGGCGTCGACATCCGGGACATGCGCCTGGCGGACCTGCGTGGCGCGATCGGACTGGTGCCGCAGGAGCCCGCGCTCTTCAGCGGTACGGTTCGAGAAAACATCGCGTACGCACGGCCGGGCGCGACCCGGGAGGAAGTCGAAGGGGCCGCGCGGGCGGCGCATGCCCAGGAGTTCGTGGAACGACTGCCGCAGGGGTACGACACGCTCGTGGGCGAGCGCGGCGTGAAGCTCTCCGGCGGCCAGCGTCAACGCATCGCGATCGCGCGGGCGATTCTCAAGAACCCCGCGGTCCTCATCTTGGACGAAGCGACCAGCAGCCTGGATACCGAAAGCGAGCGGCTGATCGAGGACGCCATGGAGCGTTTGCTCATCGGGCGAACCACGCTCATCATCGCCCATCGACTCAGCACCGTCCGCCGAGCGGACCGGCTCATCGTGCTGGATCACGGTCGGATCGTCGAGGAGGGGAGTCATACCGAGCTGCTGACGCGTGGGGGGCTCTACGCCCGGCTCTACCAGCATCAATTCCGAGAAGGTGACACGCAGCTGACAACGGTGAGCGGTGAGCGGTGAGCGGCGAGCGGCGATGATGTCAGGTGCCGGTCTTCATTCCCCAAAGACAAAGTCAGCTCTTCGCTCTTCGTTCCTGCCCCCCAGATCCACGGAAACCACCAGACTGTAGCGCCCCGGGTTGAGGCCGACGAGGCTCACGTGTCCGTGGAGCGTGCTGCCGCCGGCCCGCACCAGCACGGGCACCGGCCGCCATTTGAGCGGGACGGTCCCCGTCGAGTCTTCCACCCAAACGGCCATTGTGCCAGTGTCGTCCTTCTCGCTGGTTGCGTAGACCTCGAGCAGGTAGTGCGCCGTCGTTCGCGTCGTGCCCAGCCGGGGCATCGCGGCTGCGGTCACGAGCGCGCCCCCGCGGCGAAGCTCGCCCGCCTGCGGGACGCTGTCGCCCGAGGACGCCAGGCGAATGGCGGGTGAGAGGAGCAGATCGGAGACTGTCGGCTGTCGGTCGAACGCCTCGAGATCGATCGTCGAGCGCGACTCGCGTCCGGTATCGGCGTTCTTGACGCTGGCCTCGAGGCGGTACCGCCCGGAAGGGACGAGAAACTCGACGGTCTCGACGACGCACGGACCGGGATGGCGTTCCGCGGGCACGCTCGCCTTCCATGCCTCGGCGCCGACCGTGGCACCGGTGGAATCGGTGATGCGGAACGCCACTTGGTAAACGGAGCCGCTCGAATCCACCGCGGCGTAGGGAATTTC
>DATHMJ010000461.1:0-2317 GCA_035487215.1 Gemmatimonadales bacterium | reverse complement strand
CCCGCGCGGCCCAGCGTTCCGGTGACTCCGGAGCCGGCAACCCGCGGGTTCGCACCCAGGGGTCCGACCGCGCCCGCCCCGGTCGCCCCCATGGCACAGCCGGCGGCTCGTTCGCCGACGGCAGGTCCGCCAGCTGCTGGTCCGCCGGCCGCGGGCGCACCCGCTGCCGCGCCGATCCAAGCACGGCCACCCGTATCGGCACTAGACCGGTCGTATCAGGCCGAGCGGGCGACAGTGGAGGCCCGGCATCGCGACGAATTTGCGAAGCCGCCCGCAGGGGAGTCTCCCGCCGCCCTGTCGCAGCGACAGGAGGTTGAGCATCAGGATCTCGATCAGCGGTACGAGAAGGCGCGGGCCAGCGGCGAGTCCACGATGCCGCCGCCGCCGAAAGCCGCGACCCGGAAACCCCAGGAGCCCGGATCGAAAGCGCCGCCCAAGGAGCCCCGCCGGGCGGCGTGACCGCCAGTAGGTCGGTCTACCCGTAGGGACCTAGAGCAAGTGTTGCAACCAGCCCCGCGTCGGTCTGAGAAGGCCGACGCGGGGCTGGTTGTTGCGGGCCGCTCATCTCTGAGCGCGCTCGTCTATTGGATCGCCGAATTCGAACGACGAAATCGTCGGCCTCGCAGGCGGGCGTTCCAGCGTAGTTGCAGCCGGCGCTGATAGCGCCAGCCTTCCGACCATTCTCCTGCGGCCGTAAGTTGCCGCATGGACTCGCTCAATCCGGGGCAGCCCTCGCCTTCGGCGCCGCCCGACCCATCCCCCTTCGCTGACATCTCCCCGCTACTCAAGCGGCGCCGGTTCCTCTCCCGAATTTCGATTGCGCTCTCGGCCGTGGCGGCGGCCGTTGTGGGTGTCCCGGTCGTCGGTTTCCTTCTGTCGCCCCTCACGCGAAAACCACCGCGTCAGTGGCGGCCTGTGGGTGCGCCGGATCAGTTCAAGGTGGGAGAAACCGTCAGCGTAACGTTCGAGGATGCGGCTGCGCTCCCTTGGTCAGGCGTCAGCGCCCGGACCGCAGCGTGGCTTCGGCGTGATGACCAGGCCAGCTTTACCGCTTTTTCGGTGAACTGCACTCACCTCGGTTGCCCGGTCCAGTGGTTCGCCGACCCTAAGCTTTTCCTCTGCCCTTGCCACGGCGGCGTCTACAACGCGGATGGCAGTGTTGCCGCCGGCCCACCGCCCAAGCCCCTCGGCCGATATCCGGTGCGGGTACGCCAGGGGCAGGTCGAGATTCTCACGAGCCCTATCCCGCTCGCGTGAGCCCGCTGGCATGAAGCGACTGCTCGCCACCATCGATGACCGCACGGGACTCCTGACCTGGTTCCGCGGCGTGCTGGAGCACCCCGTCCCGCCGCGCACGGGATGGTGGTACGTCTTTGGGAGCGCAACGTTCCTCGCGTTTCTGCTGCAAGTCGTGACCGGCATCGCGCTGGCGACCGCGTACGTTCCTTCCGCCGGCGACGCCTACGCGAGTCTCCGCTTCATCAGCGAGCAAGCGTTGATGGGGCGGTTCCTCCGCGGCCTGCATTACTTCGGTGCCTCGGCGATGGTCGTACTGGTGGGCGTGCACGTCGCGCGCGTCTACCTCATGGGTGCTTACAAGTTTCCTCGCGAGTTCAACTGGCTGTCCGGCGCGTTGCTGCTGCTCCTCACACTCGCGCTGGCCTTTACCGGCCAATTGCTTCGCTGGGACCAAACGGCCGTCTGGTCGGTGATCGTCGGCGCGGCCCAAGCCGGACGGATGCCGTTCATCGGGAAGGATCTGGCGGAGTTCGTCCTCGCGGGTGATACCGTGGGCGGCGCGACATTGAGCCGATTCTTCGCGTTCCACGTGTTCTTCATCCCTGCGCTCGTCTTCCTGTTGGTCGGTCTTCATCTGATGCTGGTGTTGCGGCACGGCATCTCGGAGCGACCCCAGGTAGGTAAGCCGGTGGACAAGGCCACCTACCAAGCGGAATACCACGCGCTCCTCAAGCGCGAGGGCGTACCGTTCTGGCCCGACGCCGCCTGGCGCGACGTGGTGTTCGGCGCCGGCGTGGTGGCGATCGTGGCGTTGCTGGCGCTGATCGTCGGTCCGCCGGAGCTGGGCGCGCCGCCCGACCCGAGTATCCTGCAAGCGTATCCCCGCCCGGATTGGTACTTCCTCTGGTATTTCGCGGTTCTGGCGATGACGCCGACCCACCTCGAGACCGTGGTCATCGTACTCGGCCCGCTGATCTTCGGGGCGATCCTTTTGTTCGTTCCCTATTTCAATACGGGCGAGCGCAGCGTGCGCCGCCGCCCATGGGCGGCGATTGTCGTACTGCTCATCGTGAGCACG
>DATHMJ010000460.1:0-5733 GCA_035487215.1 Gemmatimonadales bacterium | reverse complement strand
AGGCGGAGACGCTCGAGGCAGGACGCTCGACCAACGAACAGGGGAGGCCACTCGATGGACACGCGATCACTATGGGATCCCTGGCAGGAGATGCGTCGCTTGCAGGGCCAGATGGAGCAGCTCTTCACCGATTCGGTTCCGACGTGGCGGTGGCCGCTCACCGGCCAGTATCCGCCGCTCAACATCACACGGTCCGACACCGGGATCACGCTCGAAGCGCTCTGCCCGGGTGTGGACCGCGGGAGCCTCGACGTCCAGGTCGTGGGTGACACGGTCACGCTCCGCGGCGAGCACAAGCCGGAGCCGGACGCCCCCGAGGAGCACTACTACCGACGGGAGCGTCCGATCGGGTCCTTCACCCGCACCCTCGGCCTCGGCGAGGCCGTGAACGCCGATCAGACCCAGGCGACGTACACCGGCGGGATTCTCCGCGTGCAGCTCGCCCGGTCACCCGAAGCCACCCCCAAGAAGATTCCGGTCAAGAGCTAACCGAGGAGGCTCGACCCCATGGCAACCATGACCACGACCGCGACCCCCAAGGACCAGCGCGACAAGACCGCCTCGCGGGCGCCCGGCCCGCGCGATCCGCGGGACACCGCCGATCGCGCCCCGCGCGCGATCCCGCCCCGCGTGGACATCTACGAGACCGAGAAGATCTACGTGCTCCTGGCCGACATGCCCGGGGTGCTGCCCGATGGCCTGGATGTGGTGGCCGAGCGCGACGAGCTGGTCATCCGCGGCCGGGTCGAGCGCCCGGCCAGGACGCCCGACTATCAGGAGTTCGAGCTCGCCAACTACTATCGGGCCTTCACCCTGACCGACGATCTCGACACCGATGGCATCACCGCCCGGCTCAGCGACGGCGTGCTGCGAGTGGAGATCCCCAAGTCGGCCCGCACAGTGCTCAAGAAGATCCCGGTCCGGATGGAGTAGGAGGAGCCGGCCATGGCAATTCTCGACAAGGTCACCTCGCTCCTCCCGTGGCGCTCCGAGCGGAGAGAGCATCCGGAACGGCCGGCGGGCGCGATGGCCCTCCGTGACGATCTCGACCGGTGGTTGACCCGACTGCTCGAGGAGCCCCTCTCACGGTACGGCGTGGAAGAGCTCGGCACCGCTCCGACCGCGAAGGTGCACGAGACCGACGACGAGCTCGCGGTCTCGATCGAGGTACCCGGATTCGACCGCGACGAGCTCGATGTCCGTCTGACTCCCGAGGGCCTCACCGTCCGCGGTGAGCGACGGGCCGAGGCCGACGACGAATACATCCACCGCCACTTCATCCTGACCGTGCCGCTGCCTCCCGGCCTCGATCTCGATCGGCCGGAGGCGCGGCTCAGCCGGGGCGTCCTCACCATACGCTTTCCGAGGACCCCGACCCGGCCCGGGGCTCGTCGCATCCCGGTCCGGGCCTGAGAGGACGCATGGCCATGGCCAAGGTGATCGGCATCGACCTCGGCACCACCAACTCGGTCGTGGCGGTGATGGAAGGTGGAGAGCCCGCCGTCATCTCCAACCAGGAAGGAAGTCGACTCACCCCGTCGGTGGTCGCCTTCACCAAGGACGGCGAGATCCTCGTCGGGCACGTGGCGCGTCGGCAAGCCATCACGAACCCCGAGAACACCGTGTTCTCCATCAAGCGGTTCATGGGGCGGCGCTACGACGAGGTGCTCGAGGAGATCAAGAAGGTGCCCTACAAGGTGGTCAAGGCCGCCAACGGGGACGTGCGCGTCGAGATCCGCGGCAAGCTCTACTCGCCCCCCGAGATCTCCGCGATGATCCTCCGCAAGCTCAAGGAGTCGGCCGAGGCCCACCTCGGAGACAAGGTCACCCAGGCGGTGATCACGGTGCCCGCCTACTTCAACGACAGCCAGCGTCAGGCCACCAAGGACGCCGGCGCCATCGCGGGGCTCGAGGTGCTCCGCATCATCAATGAGCCCACCGCGGCCGCCCTGGCCTACGGCCTCGACAAGAAGGCGGACGAGCAGATCGCGGTCTACGACCTGGGTGGCGGTACCTTCGACATCTCGATTCTCGAGATCGGACAGGGCGTCTTCGAGGTCAAGGCCACCAACGGCGATACCCACCTGGGCGGCGACGACTTCGACCCGCGAGTCATCGACTGGATCGCGGACGAGTTCAAGAAGGAGAACCGCATCGACCTGCGCCAGGACCGCATGGCGCTGCAGAGGCTCAAGGAGGCGGCCGAGAAGGCCAAGATCGAGCTGAGCTCGACGCTGCAGACCGAGATCAACCTGCCGTTCGTCACCGCGGACGCCACCGGACCCAAGCACCTGGTGATGACCCTGACGCGGGCCCGGCTCGAGGCGCTGGTGGCGGACCTGGTCGAGCGCACCATCGAGCCCTGCCGTCGCGCCATGAAGGACGCCGACGTCACCGAGGCGGACATTGACGAGGTGATCCTGGTCGGCGGCCAGACCCGCATGCCGAAGGTGCAGGAGACCGTCAAGCAGCTCATCGGCAAGGAACCCCACAAGGGCGTGAACCCCGACGAGGTGGTCGCGGTGGGCGCGGCCATCCAGGCCGGAGTGCTGGCGGGAGACGTCAAGGACGTGGTGTTGCTCGACGTCACGCCGTTGTCGCTGGGGGTCGAGACGCTCGGCGGGGTGACCACGGTGCTGATCCCGCGCAACACCACGATCCCGACCAAGAAGAGCGAGACCTTCAGCACCGCGGCGGACAACCAGACCACGGTGGACGTGCACGTGGTGCAGGGAGAGCGGTCGCTGGCGCGGGACAATCGCACGCTCGGGCGCTTCCAGCTCAGCGGGATTCCCCCCGCTCCGCGCGGGCAGCCCCAGATCGCGGTGACGTTCGACATCGACGCCAACGGCATCCTCAACGTGTCGGCCAGAGACATGGCCAGCGGCAAGGAGCAGCAGATCACCATCACCGCCTCGTCCGGACTCTCCAAGTCGGACGTGGAGCGGATGGTGCGGGAGGCCGAGTCCCACGCCGCCGAGGACGCGCGGCGCCGGCAGGAAGTGGAGGTGCGCAATCAGACCGACTCGCTCCTGTACCAGACCGAGCGCGCGCTGGCCGCGGGCGACCGCGCCGCGGTGGAGCAGGCCCTCAACGAGGCGCGTGACGCGGTCAAGGGCGACGACGTGGAGCGGATGCGCCGCGCCCAGGAAGGGCTCAACCGCGCGGCCCAGACGCTGGCGGAGGCCGCGCACCGGAAGCAGACCGCGGGGGGCAACGGCGGCGGGGCGGCCACCCCGGGCAACGGTGAGGTGGTGGACGCGGAGTTCCGCGACGCCGACGACCGGAAGTCCTGAAGGGATGCCAATGAGAAGCGTGCTGCGCAGGCCCGTCCCGGCCTCCGCGGGCTCCCGCGGATAGCCGCCGGCGCGGGGGGCGGAGCATCCCATGGACGGGCCCGGGGCCCCACCCGGCACGCTGCCGGCGGACGAGATCGAGCGGCTGCAGCGCGCGCTCGAGGAGCAGCGGGACCAGCAGCTCCGGCTGCGTGCCGACTTCGAGAACTACCGCCGACGGGTCGCGCGCGACCACGACGTCGCGCGCCGCGAGGGCCACCGGGCCGCCCTCCTGCCGCTCCTGGCGGTGCTGGATTCGCTCGAGCGCGCGCTCGAGGCAGGCTCCACCGACCTCGCCTTCTACGAGGGCGTGGAGGCGACCCACCGGCTCTTCCTCAACGCCCTCCGCGAGGCGGGTGCCGAACCGGTGCCGACGGTGGGGCGACCGTTCGATCCGGCCGTACACGAGGCGGTGGCGGTCGCGCCCGCGAACGGCGCCCCTCCCGGCACGGTGGTCCGGGAGGTACGTCGCGGCTGGCGTTTCGGAGACGAGCTGGTACGGCCCGCCCAGGTGGTGGTGGCGAAGTCGGAGGCAGACGGCCGTGGCCGTGAAGTTCCGTGATTACTACGAGGTGCTGGGGGTGCCGAGAACCGCGAGCGCCGAAGAGATCAAGCGCACCTACCGGCAGCTCGCCCGGAAGCACCATCCCGACCTCCAGCCGGCCGCCGAGCGGGCGAAGGCGGCGGAGCGGTTCAAGGAGATCAACGAAGCTTACGAGGTCCTGAGTGATCCCGACAAGCGGGCCAAGTACGACGCGCTGGGGCCGGACTGGAAGGGCGGCCAGGACTTCACGCCGCCGTCCGGATCCGGCCGCTGGACCACGGTGGACGTCTCCGGCTCCGGCTTCGAAGACGTGGACGGGTTCAGCGACTTCTTCGCCTCGCTGTTCGGGGGCGCCGTGCGCGCCGGCCGGCGGGGTGGGCGCGACGGCGCGCGCATCACCATGCCGGGCGCCGACGTGGAGGCCGAGTTGCCGGTGACGGTGGAGGATCTCCTGCGAGGCGGCCAGCGCCGCATCGGCCTCGACGGGCGCAACCTCGAGGTGGACATTCCCCCGGGCGCGCGCGAGGGCACCGTTCTGCGCCTGGCCGGCCAGGGTGGGCGAGGCGTCAACGGCGGGCCCGCCGGCGACCTCTACCTGCACGTGCGGCTGCAGCCCCATCCGCGCTATCGCGTGATGGGCGACGACCTGGAGATGGAGCTGCCGCTCTGGCCGTGGCAGGCGGTTCTGGGAGGCCCGGTGACCATCGAGACCCCGGACGGGCCGGTGACGCTCACGGTGCCGCCCGGCACCCAGAGCGGCCGCCGGCTCCGTCTGCGCGGCCGCGGATTGCCTCGCACCAACGGCACGCGCGGCGATCTCCACGCGGTCGCGCGCATCGTGGTGCCGGAGCGGCCGAGCGAGGCGGAGCGCCAGGCGTACGAGACCCTGCGCGGCGCCGCCGGCGTGCCGGCGGACCGGCCGGCTCGGGCCTGACCGTGGCGGCCCCGACCCGGCGACCGCTCGGCGTCTCGGTCGTGGGGAGCGTACCCCGCGTCGAGGGCTCGCTCTCGGCGGGCGAGCTGGCCGCGGCCGCCGGCATCAGCGAAGCGCGCCTCGCCCGCCTCGTGCGGCTGGGGCTGGTGGAGCCGGCCGCGCCGGAGGTCTCCCGGTTCAGCGCGGCCGCCGCCGCGCGTCTGCGCCGCATGCTGCGTCTGCATCGTGACCTGGGGGTGACGCTCGTGGGGGCGGCCATCGTGGTGGACCTCCTGGAGCGACTCGACCGCGTCGAACGCGAGCTGGCCCGCGCCCGCGCCTCGTCGGCGTGAGGCGACATACCCGACAGGGAGAACACCGACCATGGATCCCAACCGGTTGACCGAGAAAGGGCAGGAGGCGCTCCGAGAGGCCCAGAGCCTGGCCCAGCGGCAGGGCCACTCGCAGATCGACGCCGAGCATCTGGCGGTGGCGCTCCTCTCGCAGGACGGCGGAGTGGCTTCCCGGATGGTGGAGAAGGCGGGGGCCAGCCCGTCCGCGCTGCTGCAGCGCCTCCGACAGGCGCTCGACAAGCTGCCTCGCGTGTCGGGTCCGGGCGCCGCCTCCGGCCAGCTCTACATCACCCCGCGGGCGAACGAGGTGCTGAACGCGGCGGAGGCCATCGCCCGGCAGATGAAGGACGAGTACGTGGGCGTCGAGCACCTGTTGCTGGCCCTGGCCGAGGGCAAGGACGGCGCGGTGGCGGAAGCGCTGCGAGCGGCGGGGCTCACCCGCGAGAAGCTGCTGGAGGCGACGGCGGCGGTGCGCGGCGGCCAGCGGATCACGAGCCCGAACCCGGAGGGCACCTACGAGGCGCTCGACAAGTACGGGCGCGACCTCACCGCGCTCGCCCAGCAGGGCAAGCTCGACCCGGTCATCGG
>DATHMJ010000459.1:0-4483 GCA_035487215.1 Gemmatimonadales bacterium | reverse complement strand
CAGCGCGGCCGTCTCGATCTGCTCCACCGCCGTCGCGGGAAGGCCAAGCTCAACTGCGATGGTTCTCGAGAGCTCGCTGACGCGGACGGAATGGCCTGACGTGTACGGGTCGCGCGCCTCAATGGCCTTGACCATGACCTGCAGAAGCTCTTGACCGCTCTCCTGCAGCTGGTGATAGAGCCCATAGACGTGACGGATCGCTATCACCGGAATTACGACACCCAGCAAGCCTAGCGACCCGAAACCAAGCCATTGCTCGGATCTGACGTACAGCCACGCCAGCATGAGCGATATCGCGCTAGCGGCGAGGTCATACGCCAGCACGCCCCGCGTGTTGAAGTTCCAAACTTCGCGAAACGCGCGGTTGGAGCTGAGGGCAATGACCCAGCTTACCAGGAGCGAGTTGACCAGGAAGTAGGTCGCCGCGAACAAGAAGAACACGCCGAGGTCGCGTTGAACCGCCGCGGATGAGAGCGTAGCGCCCAGAGAGAGGTATGAAGGGGGGAGGCTGCCACCAACAACTTGGTAGGCCGCAACGGCCAGAACAACGGAAAGCACGCGCTGGGAGACGTTGAAGGCCGCCTTCAGCGCGCTGTTCCCCCGAGAGACTTCGCCCAGCAATGTAGAGAACCCGGCGATCACGGCGGCCCAGAGCCCTCCGAAAAGGAGGGCCGAAGACATGTGGATGATGAACGAGGTCGAGCCCTTCGCCGCAATGCGCAGCTGCGTGCTCAATCCCTCGAGCGCGCACGCGACGAGGAGGAGTGCGCAAATCGGCCACCATCCTGGGAACGGGGCGCGCTCGATCCACGCCCAGGTCCCCGCGGCGAAAGCCGCGATGCAGGTGCCCGCTACCACCACGTGAAGCCGCGCGTCGCGCGTCATAAGTGTCAGGGGGGGACCCGCCCATCCTGGCTTAGAACCAGGTCTGCCCTTCGGATCTTCCAAGTGCCTTCGCGAAGAACCCGATTGAGCTTGTGAGCAAGTTGGCCGCCGCCGAGAGCAAGCTGATCTTTAACATTGAGCGTCACCTCCCTTCGGGTACACCGAGTCGTGCCGGGAAGTGGCTCGCCTCGCTATGGCGCGCCAGACGCTCCGCTCTGATCAGTTTTTCCGCTCTGCTCCGCTCGCACCTACCGGCGACCGGGGTCCCCTCCCCTAATTTTCCTTTCGTGCGTTCAGGTGAGCCTGCGTCGACCCGCGACTAACTGCGCCGCGCGTCCGTCCACCGATTCGTCGCGTCCAGCACCGCGAATACCGCCGCCCGCTCCGCGCTCTCCTTGATCACCGCGCTGCCGGTCAGGAGCAGCGTCTCCCGCCCCCCCAACCCCTGCACCGCCACGAACGCGAACTCGCGGTCGAACGCCTCCACGATCTTGGCACCCTCGAGCGCCACCGAATGATCCGTGAGCAACTGGTCAAGCACACCCACCGCCGCCTTGGCGGCCGCCTCCACCCTGCTCCGCGGCGTATCCGAACTCTCCTCCTCCACCGACTCGACCGTGCCCCGGAAGGACAACGTCACCGCGATCAGCACCCGGTGCGGCCGGCGACCCGGCGCCACCGTGAGGTTCTCGAACAGCACCGCCCGGTGCAGCGCCCGCTCGCGGACCGCCTCCGCCTCCAGCGTCTCCAGCGGCCGCACGTCGGCCGTCTGGGCGATGCTGATCTTCCGGTGATCTACCTTGAGGCCGAGCTGCGCCAGCAGCGCCGACTCGATGTTCCGCACGATCTGCTTGGGCGCGAGGCCCGCCTGCGCCAGCACATGGATCTCGCTGACCTCGCCCAGCGGGGTCGTCACCACCCGAGCCGAGAGGATACCCTCCAGGCTCGTGAGCAGATTCTCCGCCCGGCGCACGCCCCACGGATCGGGCATGGCATCGGGCGCAGGCGGACCGCTCCGGCCCGGAGGGGCGGAGTCGGAAGGTCGGGGGCTGAAGGAACCAGTCACGATAGTGTCACCCCTCCAGGGGGCCGTGCTGTGTCATAGCTCTCAGGCGATGGCGTTCCGTCCGGCCGCCTTGGCCCGGTACAGGGCCCGATCGGCCGAGACCAGGAGGTCACCCTCCAGGGGCTGGTGCGGGTCGAATTCGGCCAAGCCGATGCTCACCGTCACCAGCCCGGGCGGGTATCCCAGGCGCCGCCCGACCCCCTCGATCCCCGCCCGCAGAGCCTCCGCCACCCGAGCCCCGCCCTCGAGATCCGTCCGGGTGAGGATCACCACGAACTCGTCGCCGCCATAGCGGGCCGCGATGTCCGAGGCGCGCACCGCCTGCCGGATCTCCTCCGCCACCGCCTGGAGAATCTCGTTGCCGGCCTCGTGCCCGTACTGGTCGTTGACCGCCTTGAACCGGTCGAGGTCGAGGAACAACACGGCGAAGCGCTCCGCGCTACGCTTGCTCCGCTCCACCTCGAAGGCCAGCCGGTCGCGCAGGACCCGGTAGGTCGAGAGCCCCGTGAGCTGGTCCACCGCCGCCTGCAGCTGCGCCTCGTCCGCCCGCCGGTCCTGATAGGGCATGCACTGCTTGAGCGTCGCCCGGCCCAGCGCCGCCGCTTCCGCGAACCGCCGGCAGGTCGGGAAGCCACACGCCCCGCAGTCCCAGGGCCGGCCGTTCGGACCCAGGCCGATCTGCTCCAGCACCGCCGTGACCGCGTGCTGATCCAGCTCGAGGCCGCGCGGCTTGATGTCGAACGCCGCACCCACGCTCGCGACCACCGTGGCGTCCACGACGGGGAACCGGCTCCGGGGCGGCTCCGTGCTCGCCACCAGCGCCCGCCGCCAGTACAGCTCCTCGTGCGGCCCCGAGAGCGGGTGGTCGAGCGATCCCTCGCGCGAGAGCAGATCCACGAACCCCAGATCCAGTCGATCGATCGACACGGCGCGGGCGAGCGCCGGGATAGTCCCCAGACCACGCAGCTTCAGGAACCGGCGACTCGTCTGGCGCGCCTCATCCAGCAGCCGGAGCGGAAGCCCGCCCGCCGCGCTCACGTGCCGCCGCCGCTCCTCCGGCACCCGCTGGAAAAACGTCGGCTGCGTAAGCGGATTCTGGCCTTTCACTCGGAACAGCTGCTCGAGGTCGCCGAAGGTGATGGCGGCATCGAGATCGGCGCTGTTCACCGGCAAGGCCACGCCGGCGTACACGATCTTGAGCCCGGGCCCGTGCAGCGCGCGGAGATACCGCGCCTCCGCCACCGCCGGCACCGTGACCGGCGCGAGGTAGGGAATCAGCTCGGGGTATTGGGTCCGAATCGTATCCACGACGACCGGATCGGTCGAGCGGATGATCGTGCCCCACCCCTCTTCTTCCCAGAGCCGCAGGTACTCCGCCGCCACCAGCTCGTCGCCGATCACCCCGCGAGTGACCGTCCGGAAACCGGCCGCGTAGGCGGCGTTGATCACCTGCTCCGGAGTGGCCGGGTAGAAGTGCGCGGCCGACTCGGGACTGAGCACCAGGACGCCGTCTCCTTGCCCCGCGATCGTCAATGCCCGCCCGATCTCGCCGCTGACCCGAACGGCATCGTGGGGGCAGGCGGGAAGGCAATCGCCACAGCGGATGCAGGCCTCGTCGACCACCTGCAGTAGCGGCTTCGCCTCACCGCTGGTGACCGAAATTGCGTCGGTCGGGCACACCCGCACACACGCTAGGCAGGCGACACAAGCGTCCGGATCGATCGCAAAATTCACGGCCGCCGGCCCAGCAAAACTGCGCGAGATTGCACAGGGGGAGCCTGAATATAGGAAATCCGCTTGAGAGGAGTCAAGAGGTTACCCTGTGCAAATCATTGACAGACAAATCATTAGCACGCTAGACCCCGGAATGTCCGCCCGGCAGGGCCATCCGTGATCCGCACCCAACGACCGCGACACAGCAACAGTTAAGCCATTGACAGCCATACCGTTAGCCGCCAGCTCGCCGCCTGTAGCAAAACCGCTCAGGTGTCCAGCTGGTAGCTCTTGATCTTACGGTACAGCGTTCTTTCGCCAATACCCAGGACTTCGGCAGCCCGCCGGCGATTTCCCCGCGATTCCCGAAGCGCGGCCTCGATGGCCGCTTTCTCCACATCAGCCATAGTCATGCCAGCCCGATACACTACCTGGTCATCCCGGCCATCGGGCTCTGGCAGGACGTCCACGACCGGTCCATGGGCCCCCAGATCAATGACTTCCACCCGCTGGGGCCGCTCGTCCAGACGCCGGCGCACGTCCTCGATTTGACGCCGCAAATCCACCAGGCTCCGGAGGATAAATTCCAGCTCCTGCGAGGGCAGCTCGCGCGCGGGCGCCGGCAGGCGGGCCGGCAGCATCGCCGGTCCCTCCAGGATGTCGGGCGGGATGTCCGAGGCCCGGATTTCGGACCCCGGCGCAAGCACCACCATCGACTCGATCAGGTTGCGCAGCTGACGCACGTTCCCCGGCCATGGCGCATTCACCAGGAGCTGCATGGCCTCCGGGGTGATCCCGCGGAACGTGCGATCGTGCTGC
>DATHMJ010000458.1:0-3283 GCA_035487215.1 Gemmatimonadales bacterium | reverse complement strand
GGTCAGGACCCCGTTCGCGAAGAGCGGCACCATCTTGAGGGACGTCCCCGCCGTCCAGCTCGCCCGCCACGCCGCCAGGGAACTGCTCTACCGCACCGAGATAGATGGAAGGGAGATCGACCAGGTCATCCTCGGCCAGGTCGTGCCCTCCGTGCTGGTCCCCAATGTGGCGCGGGAAGTCAGCCTGCTGCCGCAACTCCCTCCGGGTGTACCGGCGTACTCGCTCAACCGTGCGTGCGCGTCCGCCGCTCAGGCCGTCACCAGCGCCGCCGACCAGATCGTCTTGGGACACGCCGATACCATCCTCGCGGGTGGGGTCGAGTCACTCTCCGACATTCCGATCCTCCATTCCCGCCGATTCAGCCAGATCCTGGTTGAAGCCAGCAAGGCGAAGACCGTCGGCGGTCGCCTGGCCGCCTTCGGCCGGCTCCGGCCGCGCGACCTGGTTCCGGTCACACCCGCGATCGCGGAGCCGTCGACCGGCGAGTCGATGGGGCAATCGGCGGAAAAGATGGCGAAGGAGAACGGGATCACTCGGGAAGCCCAGGACCGGATCGCCGTGATGAGCCATCAGCGCGCGGCCGCCGGCACGGCCGACGGCCGGCTCACCTCGGAGATCGTGCCGTGGTTCGGCGGGGCCGCGATGGACATGGTCGCCACGAGCGACAACGGCATTCGGCCCGATAGCACGGTGGAAGCGCTCGCCCAGCTCAAGCCGGTCTTCGACCGCCGCTACGGAAGCGTGACTGCGGGGAACGCGTCACCCCTCACCGACGGTGCCGCGGTCGTCCTGCTCATGGCGGAGGAGAAAGCGCGCTCGCTCGGCTACGAGCCGCTCGCGTTCGTCCGCGGCTACGCCGTGACCGCCGTGGATCCTGGTTGGCAACTGTTGATGGGTCCCGCGTTGGCGGTGCCAAAAGCGCTCGAACGCGCCGGCATCACGTGGGCGGACCTGGGCCTGGTCGAGATCCACGAGGCCTTCGCGGCCCAAGTGCTCTCCAACATTCAGGCCTGGGCCTCGCCGGCGTGGGCCAAGCGCCTCGGGCTCGCGGGGCCGGTGGGCGAGGTCGACTGGGACAAGACGAACGTCATGGGCGGCTCGATCGCCATCGGACACCCGTTTGGCGCCACCGGCGCCCGGCTCGTCACGACGCTGGCGAACGAGATGCGACGGCGCGACGTCCAGTTTGGGCTGATCTCGATTTGCGCCCAGGGCGGGATGGGGTATGCCATGGTCCTGGAACGGCGGTAGACGATGAGCGCCTTCACGTCCGCCGTGGACGACGGCCTCGCGGTCGTCACGTTCGATCTGCCGGGCGAGCCGGTGAACAAACTCACCTCCGGCGTGATCGACGAGTGGGAGGTACTGCTCGAGCAACTCCGCGGCGACGCCTCCGTGCGCGCGGTGGTCCTCATATCCGGCAAGCCGGACACCTTCATCGCCGGCGCGGATATCGAAGAATTCAGTCGGCTCACATCGGCGGCCGACATCGAAGCGTTGAGCCGGCGCGGCCAGGATGTGGCGGAACGGGTCGAGCAGTTTCCGAAGCCGATCGTCGCGGCGATCCACGGCGCCTGTCTTGGCGGCGGCTGCGAGCTGGTGCTCGCCTGTCATTGGCGCGTCGCCAGCGACTCACCCAAGACGCAAATCGGATTGCCCGAGGTGCAGCTCGGATTGTTGCCGGGGGTCGGCGGGTGCGTTCGTCTCCCCCGCCTCATCGGCGCGCGCGCGGCGCTCGACATCATTCTCGCGGGCAAGGCCGAGCGGCCGCAGAAAGCGCTCAAGATCGGGCTGGTGGACGAAGTGGTGCCCAAGAGCATTCTCCGGAGCGTGGCGCTCGCCGCGGCCGACCGTTTGTCTCGCGAAGGAATTCCGCGGCGCGGAGGTCCCGGGGGCCCGGCGAGCGCGCTGCTGGATGGCACGCCCATGGGGCGCCAGATCGTCTACCGCATGGCCCGGAAGCAGGTACTGAAGAAGACCGGGGGCCACTATCCCGCGCCACTCGCGGCACTCGAGGTCGTGCGGATCGGTCTCGAGCAGGGCCCCGCCGAGGGCTACCGCGCGGAACGCGAGCGGTTCGGCGCGCTCGCGGTCTCGCCGGTCTCGCGCAATCTGGTCCGGATCTTCTTCGCGACGACCGCGCTCAAGAAGGACGATGGCGGGGGGGGCGTCGAGGTGACCCCGCTTCCCATTCGGCGCTTGGGTGTAGTGGGCTCGGGATTCATGGGTGCCGCCATTGCGGGGACCGCCGTGTTGAATGCCGAGGTGGAGTCGCGGCTCAAGGACTCGGAGCTGGCCCGGGTCGGCAAGGGACTCAGAGCGGCGCTCAGCATCCTCGACGAGCGCCTCAAGCGCCGCCGGCTCTCTCGTCCCCAGTATCAGCGCCTCGCCGCCCTGCTGTCGGGTAGCGCGGACTACAGCGGGTTCACCCGGGCCGATCTCGTCATCGAAGCCGTCTTCGAAGATCTGGTGGTCAAACGGCGGGTACTGGCTGAAGTCGAGGCCGAGATTCGGCCGGAAGCGATTTTCGCCACCAATACCTCGACGATCCCGATTCGCGACATCGCCGCGGGCGCGAACCGGCCTGAGCGCGTGATCGGGATGCACTTCTTTTCGCCGGTCGATCGGATGCCGCTGCTCGAGGTCATTCCCACCGATCGAACCGATGCCCGGACGGTGGCGTCCGTCGTCCGGTTCGGGCGCGCGATGGGCAAGACCGTGATCGTGGTCGCCGATCGTCCGGGCTTCTGGGTCAACCGGATTCTCTCGCCCTATCTGAACGAGGCCGGCGTTCTGGTCGAGGAGGGTGTTCCCATCGATCTGATCGATCGGACCATGACGCGGTGGGGCTTCCCCGTCGGCCCGGTCGCGTTGATGGACGAGGTCGGGCTCGATGTCGCGCAGAAGGCATCGAGCGTGATGCACGCCGCGTTCGGCGAGCGGATGGCCCCGCCGGCGCTGATCGGGCGCATGCTGGAGGACGAGCGGCTCGGTCGCAAGAACGCGCGCGGGTTCTACATCTATCACGAGGGCCACAAGACCGGTGTGGATGAACGAGTCTACCGCATACTGGGCGTGAAGCCGCTCGAGGGCTTTGCCTACGAGGATGTCCAGCGGCGGCTCGTGTACCTCATGCTCAACGAGGCGGCTCGAGCCTTTGCCGAGGGCGTGGTGGCGCGCGCACGCGATGGTGACGTGGGCGCGATCTTCGGAATCGGCTTCCCGCCGTTCCGCGGCGGCCCGCTGCGGCTGATCGACGAGCTCAGCGCGGGCAACCTGGTC
>DATHMJ010000457.1:0-4484 GCA_035487215.1 Gemmatimonadales bacterium | reverse complement strand
ACCTTCGGCACCATCGGCTACGGCAACATCGCGCCCGTGGGCCTGGGCGCCCACATGGTCGTGACACTCGAGTCGTTCGTCGGCCTCGTGAGCCTGGCGCTCTTGACCGGGATCATCTTCGCCCGGTTCTCCCGTCCCTCGACCCGTCTGTTGTTCAGCCGGACCTCGATCATCGCCCCCTACCAGGGCATCAGCGCGTTCGAGTTCCGCGTGGTGAACCAGCGACGGAGCCAACTGGTCGAAGTGGAGTGCAAGGTCATGCTGAGCCGGGTGGAGCACCGCGGCGACAAGCCGTTCCGGACGTTCCATCAGCTTCCGCTCGAGCGGACCAAAGTGACGTTCTTCCCAGCCGCATGGACCGTGGTTCATCCGATCGACGACCAGAGCCCGCTGCACGGCGCCACCCGGGATTCGCTCCTGGCCGACGACGCGGAGTTCATCGTCCTGGTCAGCGGCTACGACGAGGCCTTCGCCGCGACGGTGCACACGCGTACGTCGTACAAGCCGCACGAGATCGTCTGGGGCGCGCGCTTCGCGGACGTCTTCAACCACGGTGACCCGCGGGGCGTGATGAGCATCGATGTCGGGCGCCTCCACCTGATCGAGCCGGCGGAATTGCCGGCACCCGCCGAAACTCCCGGCTAGAGCGGCGCGCTCGGTCGCTCTATCTTCCCTCTCCCCACCGACGAGAGGGCAGGCCGGCCATGAACGAGACCTCGCGGCGCTTCCTCGAGACGCTCCTCGACACGCCCGGACCGAGCGGCTTCGAGACCGGCCCGGCCCGGATCTGGCGCGCCGAGGCGGACCGGTTCGCCGACCGCGTGGCTGGGGACGTGGGCGGCAACTCCCTGGCGACCGTCAATCCGGGTGGCTCTCCCCGGATCATGTTCGCGGGCCACATCGACGACGACGGGTTCGTTCATTTCGATCCGATCGGCGGCTGGGATCATCAGGTCTTCGTCGGCCAGCGCGTGGTGCTGCTGGGGCGCGAGGGACCGGTGCCCGGTGTCATCGGGAAGTCGGCCATTCACCTGCAGGAAAAGGAAGACCGCGAGAAGGTGTCGAAACCGTCCGATCTGTGGATCGACGTGGGGGCCGCGAGCCGGGCCGACGCCGAAGCCCGCCTGCGAGTGGGTGACGCCGGCGTCCTCGCCGCCAGCGTGCAGGAGCTTCCGAACGGGCGGATCGTGAGCCGCAGTCTGGACAATCGGATCGGCGCGTTCGTCGTGCTGGAGGCCCTCCGCCTCCTGGCCGCCGACCGCCCGACAGCGGCGGTGACGGCGGTGGCGACGACCCAGGAAGAGATCGCGTACACGACGGGCGGCGGCGCCCGGACGACGGCGGTCGGTCTCGACGCGCAGGTGGCCGTCGTGGTCGACGTCACGCACGCGACCGACTACCCCGGCGCCGACAAGAAACGGCACGGGGACATCAAGCTCGGCGGCGGTGTGGTGCTGGCCCGGGGATCCGCGATCAATCCCGTGGTGTTCGACCGGCTGGCCGCCGCCGCGGACCGGGAGGGGATTCCGTACACCGTGCAGGCGGCGCCCAAGTACACCGGGACCGACGCCGATTCTATCTACACGGCCCAGCGGGGCGTCGCGACCGGTCTCGTGTCGGTACCGAACCGCTACATGCACAGCCCGAACGAGATGGTCGTGCTGGAAGACCTGGACCGCGCGGCCCGGCTGCTGGCCGCCTTCGCCCGCGGCGTAGACGCGAGCGCCGACTTCGCCCCTCGTTAAGAAACAGGCATGCCGATTCTCGACGCCGACAAGGTCGTGGCCGCGCTTCGAGGCGCGTTCTCCCGGGACGTGGGACGCGAGGGGCTCCTCACGCTGGCCGCGGAGCGCATCCGCGCGGCCGGCGCGCCCTACACCTCGGTCTACATGTACATGCTCCACGACAACGACCTGATGCTGGAGGCCTACGCCGGCCGAGAGACGGAACACACCCGGATCGCGGTAGGCCACGGTGTCTGCGGCACGGCCGTCGCGACCGGCGAAGACCAGAACGTCCCGGACGTCCGCGCGATCTCGAATTACATCGCGTGCAACCTGTGGACGCGGTCGGAGCTGGTCGTCCTCATCCGGCGCGGGACGCTGATTCTCGGTCAGATCGACGTAGATAGCGACGAGCCCGATCCGTTCACGGATGACGAGCGCGCTGCGGTGCGCAAAGTGGCGGACGCGCTGGCGGTGCTGCTCTGACGACGATCCACGTACGCGGGGTCTCGTTGTTCGAGCGGCGGGTGGGCCAGGGCCCGCCCGCCGTCGTGTTGCATGGGGGACCCGGCGCCGACCACGGGTACCTGCTCCCGGGGTTCGACGCGCTCGCGGTCGGTCGCGAAGTGGTCTACTACGATCAACGCGGCGGCGGACGATCGCCCGTCGCGCGGGATGTTCCCGTGGGATGGCGCGAGCACGTGGCCGATCTCGAGGCGCTCCGGGTAGTCTGGGGCATCGATTGGCTCACGCTCGTCGGCTACTCCTGGGGTGGGCTGCTCGCGCAGCTGTACGCCACCGAGCATCCCGATCGGGTCGAGCGCCTGGCGCTGGTTTCCCCGGCGCCGGCATGGCGCTCCGCCCGCGAGGAGTTCGAGCGACGGTTCGCGGAGCGCAATCTGGCGCCGGCGCTCGAAGCGGAGCGCCGGGCGCTCCGGGAAAGCGGGCTGCGCGAGCGCGACCCGCGAGCCTATGAGCGCCGACTCTTCGAGCTGGCAGTCGCGCCCTACTTCTTCGACCCGGCCAAGGCCCGCGAGCTCACGGCGTTCCGCGTCGTCGGCCGAACCCAGCAGGAAGTGTGGCGAAGCCTGGGCGATTACGACCTTCGTCCCGCTTTGGGCAAGCTCAAGCTTCCGGCCTTCGTGCTCCACGGCGAGGATGACCCGATTCCGATCGCCGCGTCGCGCGAGGTGGCCGGCCTGCTGCAAGCCGATTTCCATGCGCTCGACCGCTGCGGACACTGCCCCCATGTGGAGCGATTCGAGGACTTCCGCCGGTTGGTGAGCGGCTTTCTGGGGTAGCTTTCCCCGGATGCCCCCTCGCCCTCTCCCCTTCGACCTCGTCTTCGGGACACTCGCCGACGACCGGTTCCCCCCGATCCAGGCGGCACTCCAGGCCTCCGGACGCGACCCCCGGGATCGGGACGCCTTCCTGCTGGTTCGTGAGGCGGCGCTCCTCCTGCGTGAGCTTCGGCCCGACGGCGGCGTAGGCGAAGGGATCGACCAGCTGGCCGCCTTCGTCCATCACGCCTACCTCTTTTGGACCGCGGGCTCTCCGGTCGCCTCCCTGGATCCGGACGATCTGGTGCGGCTGCTGGGGACGCCGGCGGACGCCGGGCCAGTGGAGGCGGAACCACCCGCCGCGCAGTACGTTCAGGTGCCGGAGCGGCGCCTTTGGGCCCGCCCGGTCGAGGGGGAGCAGTTCGAGCCACTGGATGGGTGTTCCCTCGCTCCCGGGCCCGACGGCAGGCTTCGGGTCCTGGGCGTGTTCGGGCTCCGGCCGGAACGGGTGGGGTTCACGGTGGTCGAGGCACAGGGGGACCGGCCGGACGGGCTGGTTCGGTCGGACGGCACGGCGCTCTTTGCCGCGCAGCTGGCCGGGGGAGCGGAGGCCGGGCTCAATACCCTCGCCGGGGCCGAAGAGCTGCTCGAGCTGGGATGGCGGATGCTCGGCGCGCCCGGGGGAGCCCTGCAGGGTCGGGGTCGGGGAGACGGTTGATGGAGACCATGGACAAGAAGGCTGTCGCCCAAGCGCTGGAGCAGATCGCCGCGTTCATGGAGCTGAAGGGCGAAAATCCGTTTCGCATCCGTGCGTTCCGTACCGCGTCCCGCACCATCGGGAGCTTGCCGGGCGACCTGGGCGAAGCGCTGGCCGATGGATCATTGGCCGGGACGAAGGGCGTCGGGCCCGCCACGCTCGCGATCGTCAGCGAGCTGACCACGACCGGACGCGCCACGGTGCTCGAGGACCTGCGCGAGCAGGTCCCGCCGGGCTTGGTCGAGATGCTGTCCATTTCAGGACTCGGCGTCGCCAAGATCCGGCAGATCCACGAGGCCCTGGATATCGACTCGCTGCCCGACCTGGAGGCGGCCGCACAGGACGGCCGTCTCGCCACCCTCCCGCGGTTCGGTCCCAAGACCTCCGAGAACGTGCTCCGTGGCATCGCTTATCTGCGCCGAGCCACGACCTTCCGTCTTTCGCACCACGCCGCCGAGGAAGCTGAGGGGCTCCGGAAAGCCCTGGAGAAGGTCCAAGGCGTGGTACACGCGTACGTGGCCGGCGACGTGCGCCGGCGAGTGGAGATCGTGAAAGACCTCGTGCTGGTCGTGGTGGCCGACGTGCCGCCGGCCGATGTCTTCGACCGGTTGAATCGGCTTACGGGCGTCCACGAGTTCGCGGGCCAGGATGAACGCCGGGTCACGCTCAGGTTCACGGGAGGCGGCGCCGCACAGATCGTCGTCACCACTCCCGTGAATCTCG
>DATHMJ010000456.1:0-12268 GCA_035487215.1 Gemmatimonadales bacterium | reverse complement strand
TCACCTCGACCGGCCGGGATCTGCTGGTGGCGATTCCGGAGGACGGGACCATGCGACTGGCTCCGGGCGGAGTGCGGGTGGCCGTCAAAACAGCCGGGGCCCGCGCCGGAACCCGCTGAAGCTTGCGACCGTCAACCCTGGCCCTATCTTCGTCCGGTGCCTGATGGTTAGGCGCAGGAGACACTTACAAGGAGCGCGCATGTCAGACCAGCAGGGCGGGACGCTCAAGCCCATTACTCCCGCGCGAGTCGCCGAGGAGTTGAAGCACCTGAGCGCCATGCTCAAGAACGGTGAGGTTGATGCCTCCGGATATGATCAGCGCTTCGCGCGGATGATCGGCGAGCTGCGGGACCGGCGCATCGAGGGCTCGCGCGTCGAGATCCTCGCCGCGCTCACGCCTCTCAAGGACGACGGGACCGTCGCCATCTCCGATTGGGCCCGCCTCACCAAACAACTCGGCCTTGCTTGAACGGCCCCTCGGGGCCGGGGCGCCCGCCGTCTCCGCGATTGGATTCGGCGGGATGCACCTGTCCATTCAGGAGCGCCCTCCCGAGACGGATGCGATCCGGGTCATCCATGCCGCTCTCGACGCCGGCGTCACCCTCGTCGACACGGCCAATGTCTACTGCCTCGACCAGGCCGACCTCGGTCACAACGAGCGGCTGATCGCCCGCGCGCTGGCGTCGTGGCAGGGCAGGCGGGACCACGTCCTCGTCGCGACGAAGGGTGGAATGACCCGGCCGGGCGGGCGCTGGGAGCGGGACGGTCGTCCGGCGTCGCTGGAGCGGGCGTGCGACGAATCGCTCAAGGCGCTCGGCGTTGACCAGATCGCTCTCTACCAACTCCATGCGCCCGATCCCGCGGTACCGTTTGCGGAGAGCATCGGAGCCCTGACGCGCCTCGCCGAGCGGGGGAAGATCCGCTGGATCGGCCTGTCGAATGTCTCCGTAAGCCAGATCCGTGAGGCGCAGGCGATCACACCGATCGCGAGCGTGCAAAACCGGCTCAATCCCTTCTTCCGGGAAGCCATCGCTGACGGGGTCGTCCAGTACTGCACCCGGCAGAAGGTCGGCTTCTTGGCCTACAGCCCGACCGGCGGCGGGCGGCTCAACCGCAAGCTGCCCGACCACGCGGTGCTGCGCGTGATGAGCAACGACCTCGGCTTTTCGCCCCACGCGCTGGTGCTGGCGTGGGTCCTGGCACAGGGCCCCACCGTATTCGCGATCCCGAGCGCACGCAGGGTCGAGCACGCCATGGACGCAGCCAGAGCCGCGGATATCGTCCTGTCCGAGCGGGACTTGCTGCGGATCACCGAGGCGGAATTCTCGAGGGCGTGAACCCGGTTCACCCCTTACCTTTCAGGCATGCCCCCCGTCGCTCGCCGCACGACCTCCACCGCCTGGATTGGACGGGTGCCGGTCGGATCCTGTCATCCGGTCGTGGTCCAATCGATGACCAACACCGACACGGCGGACGTGGTAGGCACCGTGCGCCAGGTGGCCGACCTGGCCCGCGCCGGCAGCGAGCTGGTGCGGGTTACCGTGAACAACGACGCGGCCGCCGCGGCAGTCCCCGAAATCGCGGAGGGACTCGATCGCATCGGGGTGAGCGTCCCGATCGTGGGCGACTTCCACTACAACGGCCACCTGTTGCTCACGCGCTATCCCGAATGTGCCCGGACGCTCGACAAGTACCGCATCAACCCGGGTAACGTCGGCGGGAAGCGAGCCGACGAGAACTTCCGCGCCATCATCGAAGTGGCCCTGCGCCATGCGAAGCCGGTGCGGATCGGGGTGAACTGGGGCTCGCTGGACCAGCTCCTGCTGACCGAGCTGATGGACGCCAACGCCGTCCTTCCGGAGCCCCGAGACGCTCGGGACGTGACGCTCGACGCCATCGTCGAGAGCGCCGTGCGGTCGGCGGCGTTGGCCGAGCGCATCGGGCAGCCGCACGACCAGATCATCATCAGCGCGAAGGTGTCCGGGGTCCAGGACCTGGTGGACGTCTATCGCAGACTCGCCGCCCGATGCGATTACCCGCTGCATCTGGGCCTCACCGAGGCGGGTCTGGGGATGAAGGGCATCGTCGCCAGCACGGCGGGACTCTCGGTGTTGCTGCAGGAGGGCATCGGCGACACGATCCGGGTCTCCCTCACGCCAGAGCCTGGCGGCGACCGCACGCTCGAGGTCCAGGTCGCACAGCAGGTGCTCCAGTCGCTCGGCCTCCGCAGCTTCGCGCCGCAGGTGACCAGCTGCCCAGGGTGCGGGCGTACGACGAGCACGTTCTTCCAGCAGATGGCACTCGATATCCAGCAGTATCTCCGGGAAAAGATGCCGGCGTGGCGCGCCGAGCGGCCGGGCGTCGAGGAGCTGCGTGTCGCCGTGATGGGCTGCGTCGTGAACGGGCCGGGCGAATCGAAGCACGCCCACCTGGGCATCTCGCTGCCCGGGACGTTCGAGGAGCCGAAAGCCCCGGTGTACGTCGACGGCAGACTCCTCGTCACGCTCAAGGGCGACAACATCGTGCCCGAGTTCCTGCAGATTCTCGACGACTACGTCGCGTCCCGCTACGCCGCGGGCGAGCCTGCGGCTCGCTGAGCGGGCCGGCGTGTTCCTTCCTGCCCTGGGCCAGGGACTCGAGGCGGCGCTGCGGGACCGCCCGCTCCTGGCTTTGCCGATTCTGTTCGGCGCGGGCTTGGCCACGAGCCTGACGCCCTGCGTCTACCCGATGATTCCCATCACCGCCGGCATTCTGGGTGGCGCCGGGAGTGCCACGCGCTCGCGGCGCCGTACGGTCACGCTCTCGCTCACCTATGCGCTGGGCTTGGCGCTGGTCTACGCCAGCCTCGGCCTCGTGGCCGGGCTCACGGGTACTCTCTTCGGCAGCATCAGCTCGAACCCCTGGGCCTACTTCGCGATGGGCAATCTCTTGTTGATTTTCGGACTCGCGTTGCTCGACGTGTTCACCATCCGCGCGCCCGGCGGCGCGCTCGCCTGGGCCGGGCGCCTCAGCGGGGATTCGGTTCCAACCGTGTTTCTGCTGGGCGCAAGCTCCGGACTCGTCGCCGCGCCCTGCGGGGCGCCGGCCTTCGCCGCGGTGCTCACCTTCGTCGGCACCACCCGAAGCGGGGCGCTCGGCTTCCTCTATTTGCTGGTGTTTTCCCTCGGCATGACCGCGCTGCTCATCGCCGTGGGCTTGTTCACCGGCCTGGCGGGCGCGTTGCCCCGGGCCGGCGCCTGGACGGTCTGGGTGAAGCGGGCCGGCGGGGTGCTTCTGTTGGCGATGGCCGAGTACTATTTCATCCAGATGGGAAGGGTATCATGACGGCTACCGTTCGCCGAGTTTTTGCGGTCCTGGCAATCGCCGTGGGTCTGACCGGGCTCGCCCCGGGGGCTGCGGGGCAGATCGAGAGCGGCATCGCCGTGGGGGCGACCGCCCCGGTGGTCGCCGTGCACGACCTCGACGGGAAAGCGGTGGATCTCGGCCGCTACTTGGGCAAGCAGCCGGTGGTGCTCGAGTGGTGGGCAACCTGGTGCGAGCTCTGCGAAGCCATGCTGCCACGAGTGAAGGCGGTTCACGCCAAGTACGGCGACCGAGTGGCCTTCCTGGGCATCAACGTGACGGTGAACCAGACGCCCGCCCGGGTCCGGAAGTACCTGGACACGCACCAGCCACCGTTCCGCACGCTCTACGACGACCGCGGGACCAGCATACGAGCGTACCAAGTGCCGAGCACCTCCTTCATCGCGGTCGTGGACCGGGCGGGGAAGGTGGTCTACACCGGGACCGGTGGCGAGCAGGACCTGGAGCCCGTCCTTCGGCAGGTCACCTCACCCTGAGCCAACCCTCTGCACCGATCGGAAAGCCGGCCATGTCCCGAGTCGCATTCGTCATCCTGCTCGGCCTCTCCCTCAGCCCAGCGATAGTGCGGGCCCAGGAGCGTCAGGCCCCGACCCGGCCTGAAGTGTTCGTCGCGCGGGGTCCGGACGAGGGACAGGTTGCCCCCGACTTCACCCTGCCTTGGGCCAGCAGGGACACGGTCGGCACCGGGGAGGATGCGTACGGTCTATGGCGCGACCGCGGGAAGGTCGTCGTCCTGCTCTTTTATCCGCGAGACTTCACCCATACGGACAGCCTCGAGCTGATGACCATCCGCGACCGGTACGACGATATCATCGGCCCCGGCCCGGTCGTGTTCGGGATCAGCAACGACTCGCTCGAGACGCATCGCGAATTCGCGGCCCGGTTGGGGCTGCCGTTTCGACTGTTGAGCGATCTCGATCAGTCGGTCGCGTTCAAGTACGGAAGCAAGGACACGGGCGGGAGGAACCGTCGGACGGTGTACGTCATCGGCACTGACGGACGGGTTCGCTGGCGTGATCTCCGCTTCCAAGCCAGGGATCCCAAGGCCTACGAGGCCCTCCGCCGGGCTGTCCGAGCGGCAGGGCGGGGCTGACCGGGCGCGCCTCTGCGGACGTCTCTGTCCGGTACACAGTCGTGACCCAGAAACGGAAAAGGAGCGTGTCGACAATGTGGCTAAGTCGCTGGTATGCATAATTCCGGCACCCAAAGCGACACTGTCACCATTCGTGGATGTGCATCAGCATCACGTTATTAAGCAATTGGGTAATAGCTAGTTAGCAATTTCAATTCAACTCGCGTTCGAAGTCAGACTCAGCGGTTCTCAACTTCCAGCGGCATTCCAGGATATTCACTTTGTCGGCTTTTCCACATGTGGATAGCGTCGCCCCCGGAAGAGCTGCCACCCGCTCGCTCGGGGGCTTTCTTCGGGCCGGCCGCATTCTGGCCCTCGCGCCGGGTGTCACCGGTGATGCGATCTGGTGGGAGGCGGGACGGGTGCGGGCCGTGGGGCCGGCTGCCGGCTTGGCGCGCGAGATCCCTCGTGGGACCCCGGTGTTTGAGCTTCCTGGCGCCTGGGTCTCGCCTGGGTTCGTTGATGCCCACACTCACTTCGGCACTTGGGCGCTCGGTCGGCGGCGGGCCCAGCTCGCCGGCGCCGGCACTCGCGCTGAGGTCCTGCGTCGGGTGGCTGCGGCGGTGCCTGTGGCCGGGTGGGTAGTGGGCCAAGGATGGGACGCGAACAGTTGGGAGGCCCAGCCGGACCGGGCTGCGCTGGACCGGGTTCATGCCGGCCCCGTCTTTCTCGACTCGCTCGATCTCCATGCCGCGTGGCTCAACAGCGCAGCGCTCGCCGCTGCCGGGATCACGCGGGACACTCCCGACCCCTTCGGCGGCCGCATCGTCCGGGACGCCGTCGGCGAGCCGACCGGGGTCTTGCTGGATCGGGCGGTGGAGCTGGCCCTCCCAGTCTTGCCGGTGCCGCCGGACGACGTCCTGCGTGCGGCATTGCTCGAGGGGCAGGCCGAAGCCCACCGCCTGGGCATCATCGGCATCCACGACGTGGAGTCGCTTCAGGTGCTCGAGGCGTTCGGGGAACTGGAGGCTCAGGATCTCCTGCGGCTCCGGGTTCTGTTCCATCCCCCGGTAGCCGCGCTCCACCACCTCATCGGTCAAGGCGTCCGAAGCGGGCAGGGTTCCGACTGGCTCACGATCGGGGGCGTGAAGCTGTTCCTCGACGGCAGCCTGGGCAAGCAGACCGCCTGGATGCTGGAGCCCTACGAAGGCAGTCGAGATCGGGGCATGCCGATCACACCCCTCGACGAGGCGGATGCGGCCGTTCGGCTCGCCTGCGGGGCGGGCCTTGCCGCCACCGTCCATGCGATCGGTGACGCCGCGGTGCGCCGCGCCCTCGACCTGCTCGAGGGGGCGCCGACGGCCGCGGTGCCCCACCGGATCGAGCACTTCCAGTGCGTGCACCCGGCGGACCTGGGGCGAGCCGCGCGGTCCAGAATCGTGGTGTCGATGCAACCGGCCCACCTGCTCACCGACATCCCCTTGGTCGACCGGTTTTGGGGGGCGCGCGGGGAAGGGGCGTACAGCTTCCGCACTATCCTCTCGATGGGGACGACTATGGCCTTCGGAAGCGACGCTCCGGTGGCCTCGATGGACCCGCGGGAAGGCGTCTATGCTGCTGTGACGCGCCTGGCTCAGGGCGGCGGCTCTGCCGGGGCCTGGCGCCCTGGCGAGCGCCTCGGCCTGGAGACTGTCGTCAGGGCGTACACGGAGGGCCCTGCCCGGGCGGCGGGCCTGGCCCACCGCCGCGGCACGCTCGCGCCCGGCCAGGACGCGGATTTCGTGGCTTGGGAGGTAGATCCCGCCCTCGCGCGTGATCCATCGGTGTTCCGGTTGGCGCAGGCGCGACTCACCGTCGTGGGAGGCGAAGTCGTGATGCGGGGCTGACGGTGGGCGATTAAACTAGTTCCTCGCTTCGTCCAAGGGATTCCGTGACTCTCGCCGTCCCCCGCCGTACCAAGATCGTTGCCACGCTCGGTCCAGCCTGGGATTCACGCGACAGGATGCTGGCGCTGCTCGAGGCCGGCGTCGACGTCGTGCGGGTCAACGCATCGCACGGGACACCCGACGTACGAGGCCGATGCATTGCCGAGCTCAAGGCGGCAATCGCGGTGCGGAGTGCGGCGGCGAGCGCGGCTGTGCTGCTCGATCTCCACGGCCCGCGCATCCGTGTTGGCAGGCTGCCGGCGCCGCTGGCGCTCGAGGCGGGGCAGAAAGTGGTGTTCGCGCCCGAAGCCGACGCCCACGCCGGCGAAATCCCGACCACGTACGCGGCGCTGGCGCAGGACGTCAAAGCCGGCAGCACGATCCTGCTCAACGATGGGCTGTTGAACGTCGAGGTGACGTCGGTCAAAGGCGACCGGGTGTACGGGAAGGTCCGCTACGGCGGCGAGCTGAGCGCCAACAAGGGGATGAACCTGCCGGGCGTGCAGGTGAGCGCCCCGGCCGTGACCGACAAGGATCGCGAGGAGATCGCGAGAGCCGTGGAGTGGGGCGTGGACTACCTCGGGGTCTCGTTCGTCCGCAAGCCGGACGACCTCGAGGAGGTACGGCGCCTGGTGCCGGCGAATATGAAGGTGGTGGCCAAGATCGAAAAGGACACGGCGCTCGACCACCTCACGGGGATCGTGCGCGCCTCCGACGCCATCATGGTGGCGCGGGGCGATCTCGGCGTGGAGCTGCCATTCGAAGAAGTGCCGCTCGCGCAGAAGCGGGTGATCCGCGAAGCCAACCTGCACGGCAAGCCCGTGATCACGGCGACCCAGATGCTCGAGTCCATGGTGCACGCTCCCCGCCCGACGCGGGCCGAGGCCTCGGACGTCGCCAACGCCATCCTCGACGGTACCGACGCCGTGATGCTCTCGGCGGAGACCGCGGTCGGGGAGTATCCGCTCGAGGCGGTGCAGGCGATGGCGCGGATCGCCCGCGAGATCGAGAAGGGACGGCGAGGACGCGGCCCCGCGTTCGACATGGCGGTCGGCCGCCGGCGGGAGGAGCTGGAGCGACTGCACAAAGGCGAGCCCGGCGACTTCCGGCCCACCCGGACCGAAGACGCCATTGCGGTCGCCGTGTGCGCCGCCGCCGATCTGATGAACGTGCCGCTCATCGTATGCTTCACCAGCAGCGGGTTCACCGCCCGAACGGTCGCCTCGTACCGTCCCTCGGTTCCCATCTTCGCGGTGACGCCGGAAGCGGAGACGTTCCGGCAGCTGGCTCTAGTGTGGGGTGTCATTCCCGCGTTGGTCGAGCACCTGCCCAACTACGACTCGATGCTGGCCGTGGCACGGCACAAACTGCTGGAGCTGAAGTTGGCCGATCCGGGGGAGCGTGTCGTGGTGACTGCCGGCGTCCCCTTCGATCAGGCCGGCACTACCAACCTCCTCAAGATCGAAGCAGTTTAGGCCATGAAGCTGACCTTTCTCGGGACCGGCACCTCGTTCGGAGTGCCCCAGATCGGTTGCGACTGTGCCGTCTGCCGCTCGACCGACCCGAGGGACCGACGGACCCGGTCGGGCGCGCTGCTCGAGGTTGGCGAGAAGGCTATTCTGATCGATACCCCGCCCGAGCTGCGGCTCCAGCTCGTGGCCGCGGGGCGCTCCCGGGTGGACGCCGTGCTCTACACCCACGAGCACGCCGATCACATCAACGGCATCGACGATCTCCGGATGTTCTCGGTGACCCACCGAAGCCCGCTTCCCGTGTTCGGTCCGACGGAGACCCTGGAGCGTCTCAGGAGCGCCTTCCAGTACATCTTCGACGAAACCATCCGCCCGTACGAAGGCACGTCGAAACCCGCCCTGGAGCTCTATCCCATCGAGCCGGGACAACCGGTCACGGTCGCCGGAGTGGATGTGAGGCCCCTCGCCTTTCGGCACGGTCATCTGCGCGTGTTCGGCTACCGGATCGGCGACCTGGCCTACATCACGGATGTGAAGGAGGTCCCCGAGGCTATGCGACCCTGCCTGCGCGGCCTCAAGGTGCTCGTCCTCAACGCCCTCTGGCGGCGTCCCCACCCCACTCACCTGAGCATCGACGAGGCGGTTCGCACGGCCCAGGACCTCGGCGCGGAGCGGACGTTCCTCACACACCTCACCCACGAGACGGGACACGCCGAGCTGGCGGCGAGCCTCCCTGCGGGCATCGCGCCTGCCTACGATGGGCTCACGGTGGACATCGACTGATGCGCATGAGCTATGGGCGGATGCTCGCCGACGGACTCGACGGCGAGCACGGTCTTCCGCGCGGGCGCTTGTCCGAGCTGGTTCGCCGGTTCGCGGCGGTCCGCGCGGAAGTACGGGAGCGCCGTAGCGCCGGCGAGTACGGGTTCTACGACCTCGTCGATCAGGACGCCGACGTCCGGCAGATCGCGCGCTTCGCCGAGGGACTCGGCCAGGCTCACGACCACGTGCTCGTGCTCGGCATCGGCGGCTCGGCGCTCGGGACCAAGGCGTTGCTCGACGCGCTCCGGCCCCCGGCGTGGAACGAGCTGGACGACGAAGGTCGGGAGTTTTTCCCCCGCCTGACCGTTCTGGAGAACGTCGACCCCGCGTCGGTCGCGGCCGCGTTGGCGCGCATCGATCCGCGCCGGGTGTTGGTCAACGTCGTGAGCAAGTCCGGCGGCACCGCCGAGACGATGGCGCAGTATTTGGTGGTGCGGGCGTGGCTGGATCAGGCGCTGGGACCGGCCGCGTATCGGCATCTGGTGTTCACCACCGATCCGGCGCGAGGGGCGCTGCGGGAGCTCGCGACCCGCGAGGGCATCGCGACGCTCACCGTCCCCCCTCCTGTCGGCGGACGCTTCAGTGTGCTGTCGCCGGTGGGCCTGCTGCCAGCCGCGCTCGTGGGGATCGACATCGGAGCGCTTCTCGCCGGGGCGCGAGTCGCGATCGACCAGGCTGCGGGGGACAACCTGCTGGAGAATCCGGCCGCACTCTACGCGGGGCTGCATTGGGCCGCCGATACGTGGCTGGGCGCTCGGATCCACGTGCTCATGCCGTACACCGATCGCCTGAGGCAGCTCGCCGAATGGTACCGGCAGCTCTGGGCCGAGAGTCTCGGGAAACGGGTGGACCGGCGCGGCCAGGCGGTGTTTTCGGGACCGACGCCGGTCGGGGCGGTGGGGGCGACCGACCAGCACAGTCAGATCCAGCTGTTCATGGAAGGTCCCTTCGACAAGGCGATCACCTTCGTCGTCGTGGACGACCTCGGCGTCGATGTGCCGATCCCCACCCGCGCCGATCTTCCGCCCGACCTTGCCTACCTCTCCGGCCAGTCGCTGGGCAAGCTGTTGCACGCAGAGTATCAGGCAACGTCGGCCGCGCTCGCCCGGATGGGCCGCATGAACCTCACGCTCCGCTTGCCCGATCTCTCGGCGGCGGCGGTCGGCGAGCTGCTGATGTATTTCCAGTTGGCGACTGGTTTCGCCGGTGCCTGGTACGGCGTCGATCCCTTCGATCAGCCCGGCGTGGAGCTGGGTAAGCGACTGACCTACGCGGCGATGGGCCGCCCCGGCTTCGAGGCCGAGCCGGTCGCGGCCGCGGCGGGCGACGAGATCTAGACCTGGTTTGGCGCCAGGCTAGATTCTTGGGGAAGAGGTACCAGAGGGAGCGCGAGCCACCGGCCGCGGGGGACATTACCCCGTAAACTGCAAACCACAGAGACACGGAGCCACGGAGGGAACACGGAGAAACGACAACTTTTTTTCTCTGTGTTTGCTCCGTGGCTCCGTGCCTCTGTGGTTCGCAGTTGCAGTTGGGCCCGGATCGCCAGCTAAGAATTCAGCCCAACGGGACGGTCGCATGTCAGATGCAGTACGGGAGGCGGTGGAGCTGTACGGCGGCGCCGTAACGCTGACCAGTGGCGGCGTGACCGTGCGCGACGCGGCGAAGCTGCGCTCGCCGGCCACGGATCGGCTCGCGTGGCGCGCCGTGTTCGGCTCGGCCGATGAGCGGGAGGCCGCGCGCTGGCTCCTGTGGGAATTGGGGCAGGCGACCGGGGCGCGTCCCGCGTCCATCAACGGATTGTACCTGGCACGTGGCCGCGGCGAATGCGGCGGCTTCACCGTCCCCGCGATCAACCTGCGCGCGCTGGCGTACGACGCGGCCCGCGCCGTCTTCCGGGCGGCCCGCGCCGGCCGGGCCGGCGCGATCATCCTGGAGATTGCACGCTCCGAGATCGCGTATACCGACCAGCGCCCGGCCGAGTACGTCGCGGTGCTGCTCGCCGCCGCGATCCGCGAGGGGCACCCGCTCCCGTTGTTCATCCAGGGCGACCACTGTCAGGTCAACCTGAAGAAGTACCAGGCCGATGCCGCCGGCGAAGTCGGCGAGGTCAAGAAACTGATCGCCGAGGAAGTGGGCGCCGGTTTCTACAACATCGACGTGGACAGCTCGACGCTCGTCGATCTCTCGCACAAGACGCTGGCCGAGCAGCAGCGGCTCAACTACGAGCGGGCGGCGGAGATCACCAAGTTCATTCGCGAGCGGGAACCGCAAGGCGTCACCGTCTCGGTCGGGGCCGAGATCGGCGAGGTCGGCGGACATAACAGCACGGTCGACGAGCTGCACGCCTTCATGCAGGGCTACAATGCGGAGCTCGTGAAGCTCGGGCGCCACGAGGGCATCAGCAAGATCTCGGTCCAGACCGGGACCTCGCACGGCGGGGTGGTCCTCCCGGACGGCAGCATCGCCGACGTCCAGCTCGACCTCGAGGCGCTCGCCGCGTTGTCCCGGGTGGCGCGCGACACGTATCACCTGGCCGGAGCAGTGCAGCACGGAGCCAGCACCCTGCCGTCCAATGCGTTCGGCAATTTCCCCCGCATCGAGACTGCCGAAATCCACCTCGCCACCAATTTCCAGAACATCATCTTCGACCATCCGCGACTCCCGGCGACGCTCCGCGCGGAGGTCAAAGCGTGGCTCGACGAGAACGCCCAAGGGGAGCGCAAGGCGGGCGATTCAGAGGAGCAGTTTTACTACAAGGCACGCAAGAAGGCGATCGGCCCGTTCAAACGGGAATTCTGGAGTCTGCCGGACGAGGTGCGGGCTGCGATCGCGGCCGATCTCGAAAACACGTTCGCGTTCCTGTTCACGCAACTCAACGTCAACGGCACGGCGGATCTCATCCCCCGCCACGTCCAGGCGCCGCTGCAGCATCATGCGGCGCTCAAACCCGCGTTGGTGGCCGCCGAAGACGACCCCGACGCCGGGGAATAGGAGGCAGCATGCGTCGTACCCCACGTCCCGAAGTCGTATACGTCGAGCGGGGTGGAGACTCCTCCGCCAAGTGGTTGTTCTGGGGAGCCTTGCTCGGCGCCGGGCTCGCGCTCCTCTACGCGCCCAGGAGCGGGGAGGAGACCCGCCGCGTCCTTCAACGGAGACTCTGGAAGCTTCGCGCCATGACGGAGGAGAAGCTGGACGAGCTGAGCCAGCAGTTCTCGGGACGCCCACCGGCACTCACCGATTTGACTGACGAGGACGAAGAAGACGAAGAGGTCGATGACGAGCCGCTCGCCCGGCCTCAGCCGACCCGTGCCGCCACCCCACCGGGCGGAGCTCGCCAGGAGCTGGAGCGCCGCCTAGCCGACGCTCGGGCTCGTCGCCGGGCCGCCGGCGTCGCCGACGTGGACGTCGAGGAGCCGCTCGCCTGAGCGGCTCCGGACGCCGGGGCTGGTACCTCTCCCCCGGCGGCTTCCTCTTCCGCACGCTCCAGGCCGCCGACGAAAACAACGTCCCGTTTCTCGCGAGTGCGCTGACGTTCGACGCGCTGCTCGCCGCGGTGCCCTTCTTTCTTCTCCTGCTCGTCGGCTTGACCGCGCTGGCGCAGGCCGTGGCGG
>DATHMJ010000455.1:0-11334 GCA_035487215.1 Gemmatimonadales bacterium | reverse complement strand
TTCGCCATCGGTGTCGCCGTCGCCGCGTGGCGCCGCGGACACCGAGCCGACGCATACGACGCCGAGCAGCCCGCGCGCATCGCGATTGCCGTAGCGGTGGCGTACATCGGGCTGATGGTGGGATCGAGCGTGGCCGCGCGGAGCATCGTGCGCAGAGAGGCCGACGAGGCCGGGATTCAGCCGGTGGGTGAAGTGCTGGTGTCGCCGCTGCTGCTGGATCCGCTCCACCGGTCGGTCGTGCTGACGACCAGTGGCGGCTATCGACGCGGAACATTCGGCTGGATCGGCAAGCCGCATTTGTCGCTGGAACCGGGCCTGATTCCGCGAGGGCTCGACGACCCGCTGGCAGCCGAGGCGGCGCACTCGCCGGCGGGGACGGTCTTTCTGGGTTGGGCCCGCTTTCCAGCGGCGGTCATCCGTCCAACCGACCCGCCCGTAGTGCGCTTGTACGACCTACGCTATGCTGGGTCGGCCGGCGGATGGGCGGCGGTGGACATCAAGGAAGGCCAGACGCCGGTCACGAATCGCCGTTGACTCCGGCCCCCACCGGCACTGGGGCCGGCGCTTCTTCGACGGCGGCGGGTCGGCCCCGACCGCGCCCAAAGCGCTGCTGCAGGTGATCGAAGTAGGTGTAGATCACCGGGGTCAGGAACAGGGTCACGAGCTGCGAGAACGCGAGCCCGCCCACCACGGCTACGCCGAGGGGCCGGCGGGACTCGGCGCCCGCGCCGGCGCCGAGGGCGATGGGCAGCGTGCCCAGGAGTGCCGCCATCGTGGTCATCATGATCGGGCGGAAGCGGACCAGACACGCCTCCACGATCGCCGCCTCCGCCGACTTGTGGTCCCGTCGCTCGGCTTCGACCGCGAAGTCGACCATCATGATGGCGTTCTTCTTGACGATGCCGACGAGGAGAATGAGGCCGACGAACGCGTAGACGTTGAGGTCGTAGCCGAACAGGAGCAGCGTCAGCAGCGCGCCGAATCCCGCCGACGGCAGACCCGAGAGAATCGTGAGCGGGTGAACGAAGCTCTCGTACAGGATGCCGAGCACCAGATAGATCACCAGGATCGCGACGAAGAGCAGGCCGAGCAGGCCGCGTTGGGCGTCCTGGAACGCTTGCGCGGTCCCCGCGAACGACGTGGTGATCGTCGCGGGCAGGGTCTCGTCCGCCACACGCTGCACCGCCGTCACCGCCTCGCCCAGGGAAACGCCGGGCGCCAGGTTGAACGACAACGTCACCGCGGGAATCTGACCCGCGTGGCTCACGCTGAGCGGACCGACGCCGGTGGAGAAGTGGGACACTGCCGAAAGGGGAACCAGCCCACCGCCCGCCGACTTGATGTAGAGCTGATCGAGCGCCGGCAGGTCGCGCTGGTACTCGGGAAGCACCTCGAGAATCACCCAGTACTGGTTGGTGGGCGTGTAAATCGTCGAGATCTGGCGCGAGCCGTAGGCATTGTAGAGCGCGGTCTCGACCTGATCGGCCGTGATCCCAAGCGACGCCGCCCGGTCTCGGTCCACCTCGATCCGGGCCTGGGGATTCTTGATCAGCAGGTCACTGGTGACGTCGGTGAGCAACGGAATGGCCGTGAGCTTCTGCAGGAGCACGCCGGCGTTTTGATACAGCGCCTCGAGATCCGTGCCCTGCAGCTGGAACTGGTAGAGACTCTTGGTCACCTGACCGCCGATGCTGATGACCGGCAGGTTTTGCATGTACGAGCGGATGCCCACGACCTGGTTCAGCTTGGGCGTCATCTCGCGGGCCACCTCGTCGGCACTGAGCTTCCGTTCGCCTGGCGGCTTGAGGCGGATGAACAGGCGACCCTGATTGATGGTCGGTGTGCGGCCGCTGACGCCCACGGCCGACATGAACCCCGCGACGTTGGGGTCCTTTTGTACGATCTCGGCGACCTTGGACTGCAGGGCGACGATGGCGTCGTAGCTGGTTCCTTCGATGGCTTCAGTCGTGCCGATGAGCTGGCCCTGGTCTTCGCTCGGCAGGAACCCCTTCGGGACGATGACCCCGAGCCAAAGGGTGGCCCCGAGCAGCACGAACGAAAACACGAGCGTGGCGAACCGATGCCGCATGACGAAATGCAGACTCCGGTCGTACGCGCGGAGCACTCGTTGCCAGGCGCCCTCGGTGATCTCATAGAAACGCCCGTGGCCCGAGTGCGAGCCCGGCTTGAGATAGCGGCTGCAGAGCATCGGCGTGAGTGTCAGCGACACGAGCCCTGACACCAGAATCGCGATGCCGATGGTGGCGGCGAACTCCTGGAAGAGCCGGCCGATCAGGCCGCCGAGGAAGAGGATGGGGATGAATACCGCCACCAGCGAGATTGTCATCGACAGGATCGTGAAGCCGATCTCCCGGGCCCCGTCGAGCGCCGCCTGCCAGGGGGTTTTCCCCATCTCCATGTGGCGGACGATGTTCTCCAGCATGACGATGGCGTCGTCCACCACGAAGCCAACCGCCAGCGTCAGCGCCATCAGCGACAGGTTGTCGAGACTGAAGCCCAGCAGATACATGACCGCGAACGTGCCCACCAACGACATGGGGAGGGCGAGGCTCGGAATCGCGGTCGCGGTCAGATTGCGGAGGAAGACGAAGATCACCATCACCACCAGCGAGATGGTGAGCAGCAGCGTGAACTTCACGTCGGCCACCGACTGATCGATGAAGGTCGAGCGGTCGAACAATACGTCCACCTTCACCGAGGCCGGCAGCTGGGCGCGGAGGTCGTTCACCAGCTTTCGCACCGCGTCGGCGACGGCGACCGTATTGGTGCCCGGTTGCCGCTGCACGGCCAGGACGATGCCGCGGTCGCCGTTGTACCAGGCGGCCACGTGGCTGTCCTGCACGCCGTCCACCACCTGACCCACGTCCTGCAACCGCACCGGGGCGCCGTTGCGCCACGCCACCACCAGCGGCCGGAACGCCTTCGCGTCGGGTAGCTGCCCGTTGGTTTCGATGGTCCAGGCGCGGTCCTTCCCCCACAACACGCCGGTAGGTTGGTTCGTATTGCCCGCGGCGACAGCCTGGGCGATGTCGTCCAGACCGATCTTCCGCGCCGCCAGCTCCTGCGGGTTGACCTGCACGCGGACGGCGTATTTCTGCGAGCCGTACACCTGGACCTGCGCCACGCCGTCCACCATGGACATGCGCTGCGCGAGGAAGGTCTCCGCGTACTCGTCCACCTGCGGCAGCGGCAGCGTGCGGGACGTGAGCGCGAAGTAGAGGATCGGGCTGTCCGCCGGATTCACTTTCCGGTAGCTGGGCGGCAGCATGTTTTGCGGGAGCGACGGCAGCGTCTGCGCGATCGCGGCCTGCACGTCCTGGGCGGCGGCGTCGATGTTGCGGCTGAGGGTGAACTGGAGCGTGATGGAGGTCTGGCCGGTCGCCGACACCGAGGTCATGGCGTCGATTCCCGCCACGGTCGAGAACTGTTGCTCGAGCGGCGTCGCCACCGCTGAGGCCATCGTCTCCGGGCTCGCGCCGGGCAGCGTGGCGTTCACCGTGATGGTGGGGTAGTCGACGTTCGGGAGCTGGCTCACCGGGAGCTTCCGGTAGCCCAAGACACCGAAGATCAGGATGCCGGCCATGACCAGCGTGGTCATGACCGGCCGTCGGATGAATGGCTCGGCGATGCTCACGTGCCCCTCGTCCCCGCGCTGGCGGCCGGTGTCGCCGGCGGTTTGATCATTACCTTGGCGCCGGCGGTGAGCCGGAGCTGTCCCTCGGTCACGACCTGCTCACCCGGCTCGATGCCGCCCTCGAGCACGGTGACATCGCCCGCCGGACGCGCGACCCGCACATCGCGGACTTCCGTCGTTCGGTCCGGCTTGACCACGAACACGTACGATCCCTGCTGTCCCGCCACTACCGCGGTGGACGGCACTACCAATGCGTCGGGTTGGACGTACAGCTCCAGCGCCACGTGCACGTACTGGCCGGGCCAGAGGGCGCCGTCGCTGTTGTCGAAGCTGGCTTTGAGGAGCAGCGTTCCGGTCGCCGAATCCACGGCATTGTCCAGGAACGCAAGCGTTCCCGTGCTGACCGTGGATCCGCCCGTGGGCTTCGCCCGAACGGCCAACGGCTTGTCGCGGTAACGCCGGATCTGATCCAGCTCGGTGGCCGGGACGGCGAACCGGACCAGGATAGGGTGGATCCGGTTGACCGTGACCAGCGGCGTGCCCGAGTTGGCCCGCACCAGATTCCCGGCGCGCAGCTGCAGGCTGCCGGCCTTCCCGGTGATCGGCGAGCGGATCGTCGCATTCTGGAGGTTGATATGCGCGCTTTCCACCGCCGCGCGATCGGCTTGCACGGTCGCCTCGAGTGCGCCGGCGGTCGCCCGTGTCTGATCCGCCTGTTGGGTGGTGACGTACTCCTTTTGCACCAGCACGTCGAACCGCTGGACGTCCGCCTTGGCCGCCACGAGTTGGGCTTCGTCCCGCGCGAGCATGCCGCGTGCCTGGTCGAGCGCGGCCCGGTAGGGCGCCGGGTCGATCTCGAACAACACCTGGCCCTGCCGAACCTCGTCTCCCTCCTTGAACGGCACGCGCAGCAGCACGCCCGTGACCTGAGACTCGATGGCCACGGTCTCCAGCGGCTCGACCGTGCCGTTGGCTTCGATCGTGAACGGGACGGACCGGCGCTCCGCCGCCGCCGCGAGCACCGGCACCGGAGGAGCTTCCTTCCGGACCTGCTTGCCGCAGGCAGCGAGCCCGGCGAGTGCCGCCAGGAAGAAATGGCGCCGATTCATCGAGGCGGATGCTGGTTCATCAGGGTGTCGGGAGAGAGCCGGACGTCGGCTCGCCCCTTCGCATCGAGCGCGCCGGCATCGTGCGCCAACTGCGCCAGTGATGTCTGCCAAGACAGGCGGGCCTGCACCACCTGGGCCCGCGCCGAGGCGAGAGCGCTCTGGGCCGCGAGGAGATCGAGGATCGTGCCGACCCCGGCCTTGTACCGCGCCAGCGCGACTTCGGTGGACTGGCTGGCGCTTGCGAGCAGGTCGGCCGCGGTCTGGACCGAGCGCGTGGCCGTCTGGAGCGAGTAATACGAGCTGAACACCTGATAGGTGACTTGTTGTTCCAGGCTGCGCTCCCGCGCCTGCGCCGCGTCCGCCAGGAATTCGGCTTGCTTCTGCGCGTACTCGCGGCCGAATCCGTTGAAGAGGGGCACCGAAAGCCCGAGGCCAACGGTGTAGTTGCTCCCGCCGCCGGACCGGTTGACGATGTAGGTGAAGCCGCCGTCCCCCGTGGCCGTGAGCGAGGGGAGGCGCGCACCGCGAAGCTGCCGCACCCGCGCCTGCGCGCCCGCGGCGTCCGCACGAGCGGCGGCGAGGTCGGGTCGGTCACGCACGGCGCGCCCGATGAGCGTGTCGACGCTGTCGGCGATCGCGGCGACAGGCACCGGGGCGCTCACGCTGTCCACGTCGTACGGGAGATTGGCGGGGACGCCCAACGCGAGGGCCAGCGCGCCACGGGCCGTCTGGCGCGAGCCCTCGGTGGTTTCCAGGGCGAGCTGCGCCTGCGAGAGCGCGGTGCGGGCCTGCAGCACGTCGGCGATCGTCGCGGTACCGACCTGCCGCCGCGCCTCGGTCGCCTCCAGGTTGACCTCGGCGTCCTTCACCGACGACCGTTGCGAGGCGACCAGCGCTCCCGTCGCCACGTACGTGTAGAACGCCACCTGCGCCTGCAGCACCACATCGTTGATCGACGCGTTGTGCGTCCAGTCGGCCGAGAGAAGGGCCTGGCGTGCCGACTCGATCGCGCCTCCGCGCCCGCCGAAGTCCAGCAACAGCCAGGTCAGCGTGGCGCTGGGCCCGTAGGTCGTCTGCGTGACCGCGGTCCGGCCGCCGGTCGCGGCCGTCTTGACCCGCGTGATCGACCCGGCCAAGTCGACTTCAGGGAAGTAGGCGGAGCGGGACGCGCCGAAGGCCGCAGCGGCTGCCCGCGCGTTGGCCCACGCCTGCATGGTCGTCGGATTGTTCCTGAGCGCGAGATCGACGACGTCGCTCGCCGTCAGTTGCTGCAGGCGCTGCGCGAGATCGGGCGGGATTTCTCCCTGCGCCTCGGGCTTGGCTGCCGCGGCCGCGGGGGGCGGAGGTGGAGGCGTCCACGGCACTTGGGGCGCCGGCGAGGCCGCAGGGGCACCGCCGCCCGGGCCGGGAAGGCCGGGAGTGCAGGCGGCCAGACAGAGAAGCAGGACAGCCCCGGGCGGAACTCGCGGGCTGCGGAAGCGAGCCATGAGTGAGCGGATCTCCCAACGTTCAGGTCTGACGGCTTGTACGGCGCCCCCGAAGAATAAGATTCAGTATTGCCTGAACATACTGAATCCCGTTAGGATAGCGCCATGCCGCGCCGGCAAGTCCCTCTGCAAGCTAGCACCGCCGACCTCATCGAGCGGATCGCGTTGTTCTTCGAGACGGAGGGGTTCAGCCGGATCGGGGGGCGCATCTTCGGGCGGCTGTTGCTGGCCGACGCGCCGATGTCACTCGATCGTTTGGCCACGGACGTTTCGGCCAGCAAAGCCAGCATCAGTACCGAAACCCGCTCGCTGGAGCGGCGGGGCCTTCTGGAGCGGATCGGGAAGCCCGGCGACCGGCGGGTCTACTACCAGTTGGCCGCCGAGCTTCCGATGCCGACGATGGCCCTGCGGCTGGACCGGTGGCGTCGCTTCAGCCGGCTGCTCGAGGAGGCGCCGGCGGATGTCGCCCGCCACAGCCCCCTTGTGCGGCGCCGTCTGGACGACACGCTGGCCGCCCACCGTTTTCTCCTCGCGGAATTCGGCGACGCGCTGGAACGCTGGCGGCGCCGGAACGAGACTCCCACCCCCGCCCCACGCTCTTAAAGGGCGATCACCCCCGCTCAGGAGCGGATCAGATCTTCAGAATGATGCGGCGGCGGAAGAGGACGTCGAGCACGACATACCAAAAAGCCACGAAGGCCAACGCGAAGGCGAGCGAGGCCAACTCGGGCGGAAGCCAGGAGGCGAACCCGGCCCGGTAAATGGCGGTCTCGAGGGAGACCGAGTCGCCGCGAAACGGAACGTTGATGACGGAATAGATGAGCCGCGCCATCGCTTCCGCGCCGGCAAACGCGACGATCGGATTCACGCCGAACACGATGAACGGCCGGGTCCACCACGTGCTGTGGCGCTCCTCGATCAGCCACATGCAGGTCGCCAACGCCGCTGCCGCGATCCCCGCCGTGAAGAGCACGTAGGAGCTGCTCCAGAGATTCTTGTTGATCGGGAACACCCAGTTCCAGACCGACCCCAGAACAATGCCTAGCGCCGCGGCCGCGTAAAGGCCGTTGATCCGCTCGGGGAGCGTGATCGGCCGGGTGACCCAGCGTCCGGCCGCAGCGCCGAGGAGACAGGTCGCGATGGCCGGGAGCGTCGAGAGCGGACCCTCGGGATCCCAGGTCCTCGTTTGGTCCCAGAGGTGCCCGTCGAGCAGCAGGCGATCCACCCAAGCAGCCAGAGTTGCGTCCGGCGGTGCCAGCACTGCCGGCCCGACGCCGGGCACCGGGACCAGGGCGAGCAGCAACCAGTAGCCGACCAGGAGCAGGACGACTACAGCAGTCTGGGTTCGGACCGACGTCCGGAGCACGAGCAGGCCGGCCACGAGGTAGACGACACCGATCCGTTGGAGCACGCCGGGGATCCGCATGTGCATCACCCGGTCCGGCGGAAAGAAGGGAAAAGCGGAGAGGAGCAGGCCGATCAGCACGATGATCGCTGCCCGCCGGAAGACCTGACGGGCCAGCTCTCCCTCGGAGGCGCCGCGCGCGCGGCGGGCGGACAGCGAGATGTGGGTGGTGACGCCGACGATGAAGAGAAAGAACGGGAAGATCAGGTCCGTCGGAGTCCATCCGTGCCAGGCGGCGTGACGCAGCGGCGGATAGATATGGCCCCAACTGCCGGGATCGTTGACGAGGAGCATTCCCGCGACGGTTGCTCCGCGGAAGACATCGAGCGAGACCAGTCGCCCGCTAGTGCTTCGATCCGGCAGCGTCGACGACGTAGCGATCCTTCTCCATGTGGTCGAGCTCGTGCGCGAGATTGTCGCCGATCACCTGGATCCGGAACAGGCGCAGCGGATCGAATCCAGGGGCGTGAGGGCTCTTGACGGGCCCACCCGCGACTTCCAGAATCGCATCGAACCGATAATTCACTTCGCGGCCGGTCTTCGGGTCACGCCACGTACCTTGGTGGGCGAGCTCACGGTTCTTGGGCCAAATGCCGAGGGGGAGCGCGAACGTGCGCACGTGATACCCGGGCACGGCCGAGTCGATGGCGACGAGACTGCGGGCGATCTGCTCCTGCACGCCGGCATCGGAGAGCGTCGACAGATTGGCGTGCCAGAGGGTGTGGGCACACAGCTCGAATCCCTGTTCGGCCAGAAACCTGAGCTTGGGGAACCGCCACGCTGTCTGCTGGCCGTCGATGCCCCGTTCACCAAAGAAAGCGTGCCCGGCGCTCGCTCCCGGCAGCAAGCAAAAGGTGGCGCGAAGCGCCCAGTCGGGATGGCGCTTGGCAAAGTCGAGCCAGATGCCGACCCCGCTCTCGGGATCGACGTCGAGCCGGCCGCTCTGTTCGACGTAGCGGAACTGGCCCGGCGACGCGTCGTCGAAGGTGAACACCACCGGTGACGTCCCGGCGGGCAGCGCGATGTCGCCATCGATGAGCTGCGCCACGGTGATGGGTCGGTATCCGCGGTCGTAGAGCAGCTGCAGATCGCGGCGGAATCCCTCGCGGGCGCGGCCCCACCGGCTGTCGTGGTCGGCAATCAGGTGGTATTCGAGGATCGGAATCCGACCGAGCGAATTCGGCGGCCGAGGGGGTCCGGGTGCTTGGGCGTGCACGCCGGTGGCGAGGCAGAGCGCGGCGGCGAGGAGGGCGACGCGGGGCATTCGGCGAGGGAAGTTAGCCCGTGCGCTTGACCGGCAACAGGCTTCCAGACAGGCTTAGTGCGAGTACGTACTCCGCCCACACGCCGAGTGAGGCTGAATCGACGTGGACCGCGACCTCTCGGCCTTTCTCGTCCAGCTTTCCATCGCCATCCACAAGAGCGCCACGTACCCCCCCGGCCATCCCTTGGCCGCCGCGGCGGTGGGCGTGTCGCTGAAGAGTCTCAACGAGCTGCTGCGCCGGCGGCCGGTGCTCGCGCTCGGCGTCACCCGCACACAGATCATCATCGATGGTGAGGGGACCGATGCCACGCATCCGGTGCTGCGCGAGCTGGCCCAACGGCTGTACCGATGCCAGCTCGGGGGCCTCAGTTTTTCGCTCGGCATCGAGCTGGAGGAGCTGACCAGCGTCCTGCGGGCCATGAGCGGCGACGCCGCGACCCTGGCGGCGATCGACCCGGCGACGATGCCGCACATCGGCATGCACGCGCTCGCCTTCGATCAGCTGCGGCTCGCGGAAGGCGAGGGCGGCGAAGGGCAGAGCGGCGCGGACAAGGTATCCCGCCTGTGGAGCGACCTCGTCGGGGCGGCCCTCGGACTCGCGACCGATGACGGCAGCCACGCCGACCCCCGGTTGCTCGCGGCGGCGATCGACGCCCGCGCGAACGAACCCGGCTTTGCCCAAAGCGTCACTCGGCAGCTCCTGGCCTTGAGCCGGCAATCAAGGCTCGGCGGAGGGCAGGACGGCCGGGTGGCCAACAAACAGCTTGCGGATCTGCTCGCCAGCCTTCGGCCTGAAACCCTGCACCGGCTGCTGCAGTTCTCGCCGGATCCCGAGCAGCGGGACCAGCTTCTGGTGGAGTTGTCCCGCTCGATGCCGGTCAGCGCCGTGGTCGAGCTTCTGCGCGCCGCGTCCGACGCCAACCAGCAGACCATCTCCCACGGCCTGCTTCGGATCCTGGGCAAACTCGCGGCGAACGCGGAGTCTCACGACGAGGCAGCGAAGGCGGAGGCCGACGAGTCCCTGCGCGACATGGTCCGCGAGCTGGTCGACGACTGGACGCTCAAAGATCCGAACCCCGAGGTCTATACCGAAATGCTCGAAGGACTGTCCCGTCCTGGAGCCGGTTCGGCGGTTCGGCAGGCCAAGGCCAGCGAAGGAGCGGAGCCGCGGCGCCTCGTGGAAACCGCGCTCGAGCTCGGCACGTGGGGTAGCTCGATCGGCACGGCCGTGACGGCGATGATCGCGCGCGAAGAAGTGCCCGCGCTGCTATCGCTGTTGGCCCAGACGCCGGACGGCGATCCGATCGGCGAGAAGGTCTGGGCGCTGCTTCCGCTGCAAGACGAGTTGCGGCGGGCGCTCAGTGGGTCCGACCCCGACGCGGCCTTGGTGGAGCGGCTGCTGCCCCGGCTCAAGCTGGAGGCCACCGACCCCCTGATCGACGCGCTCACCCAGGCGGACTCCCGGGCCCTGCGGCGGCGGCTGCTCACCTGGCTTACGCACTTGGGCCCCGGCATCGGCCCGAGAGTGATGGCTCGGCTGGATTCGCCCCATTGGTACGTGCTGCGGAACATGCTGGTGCTGTTGGGGGGCATGGAACCCTGGCCGGCCGGCTTTTCACCCGCGACGTACCTCGCGCACACGGACGCTCGCGTCCGCCGGGAGGCGCTCAAGCTCGCGCTCAAGACGCCCGAGCTTCGGGACTTGGCGATCTGCACCGGGCTGACCGATGGCGACGAGCTCATTCTCCGCAACGCCCTCGCCGCGGCGTTGGACGGCTGCCCGACGGAGGCCGCGCCGCTCATGATCGACCAGCTGGAGTCGCACACGCTGCCGGCGGACGTCCGGCTCCTGATCGTGAGGGTGCTGGCCATGCTGCCGGCGCCCGAGGCTCGGGACTGCCTCGTTCGCCGGGTGCAGGGGCGTCGGCGCTGGATGCTCTGGAAGCGCCTGGCTCCGAAATCTCCGGAGACCATTGCCGCGCTCACCGGGCTTGCCGGTCGTTGGGGTCGCGACCCCAAAGCCGCCGACGTGCTCCGCCAGGCCCGGAACAGCCGCGACGCCGACGTCCGAGCCGCGGCCGGAGGAGCGGCGTGAGCGATCCCTTCCGCTATCTGACGTCCCTGGGCCAGGCACTCGCGGTGATGGGCCTCTACCCCCCGGGCCATCCGGCTCGGGAGCGCGCCGTGGACGCCTCGTTCGATCTGCTGGGCGATCTTGCCACGGCGGAGGCGCAGCCACGATTCTCGTTTATCGACGGCGAGGTGATCTACCAGCGGCAGATTCTGCGGGAGCTTGCGGCGTGGGAGTGGGCCGGCCGGCTGGCCGCGAAGGGGGTCGAGCGGATCGAGTTCCTCGAGGGCGTGACTCGGGAGGAGTACGCCGGCTGGCTCGGCGAGCTGCAGGAGCTGCTCGC
>DATHMJ010000454.1:0-6987 GCA_035487215.1 Gemmatimonadales bacterium | reverse complement strand
GCGGCGCTCGCGAGTCTCGATCTCGTGCGCCGCTACGGCGACAACTGGGAGCGCCCCCTGTCGTACAGCCGCGCCGGCCGAGAGCTGTCGCGGCTCGGCTTTCGCGACGACGTGATCGACGCCGGTCGCATGGATGCGTATCCCGTCCTGCCGCAGTTCCACGAGCGCCGGGTCACCCTGGCGCATCCAACCGCGGCCTCAGTGCAGCCGGCACACCCTCAGCTCCAGGCCCAGGGCCAGCCCCAGCCGTCATGACCGTAGACTCGCGCCGGCGACTTGGCGCCGTGACGGCGCTCGTGCTCGGCGTCTTCGTCGGGCTGACGCTCCTCCCGGTTCCCCTCACGGGCCCGGTCGGTGGGTGGGTCGGCCACGCGCTCTGGCACCTCCTGGGCGCGGGCGCGATCGGGCTGCCGTTACTCGGCCTGGGACTCGCGCTCGCCGGCTTCGAGCGACTCGGCCGGCTCGACATGAAGCGCGCCGCGCTCCTGATCGGGGGCCTGAGCCTCCTTGTGCCGTACTTGATTGGCGTGTTCGCCGGCGTGCGGTACATCGATCTCGTCCCCGACGTGGCCGCCCGGAGCCTGCCCGCTCGCCTCGTCGGCCTGGTGCCGGGGTTCTTCGCCGAGATGGTAACGGACCGGGTGGGTGTGGCGGGAGCCGTGCTCCTCGGCTTCTTGGCCTTGTCCGCCCTGACCTTGCTCACGTTCGCGTGGCATCCGCTGCAACGGTTGGAGGGAGGGCGGGAAAAGGGAGACAAGCGGGCGGGCTGGCTGGCCGGGCGCCGGTCCACCCCGGCCATGAGCGTTTCCCCAGCGGCCGAGCTGGTGGCCGCCGCGCCGGAGACGCCAACTCGCGATACGCGCGGCGGGGCGGGCTCACGCAGCTCCCGATCGAAGCTTGCCAAGAAGGTCGAACCCAAGCGCGCCGCCGGCGAAACGCTCGGACCGGTTTGGGAAGTCGACCTGCTGGATCCTCCGTCCGCGAAGGCGGTGGATGCGGGAGAGACGGAGCTCGATGTCCTCCAGGAGCGCCTGGAGGCGACGCTCAGCGAGTTCAAGGTGGAAGGGGACGTCGCCGGGCGAACCACGGGTCCCGTGGTGACGCAGTACGGCGTTCGGCTGCGCCCCGGCGTGAAGATGAATCGACTGGTCGCCCTCGCGGATGATCTCGCGCTCAAGATGAGCGCCCGCTCCGTCCGGGTCGCCCGGATCCCGGGTCGCGACATGGTGGGCGTCGAAGTCCCCAATCCCAAATGGCGGGTGGTGATGCTCCGCGAGCTGCTGGAGGACGACGCCTGGAGCGCGGAAGAGCGGGTGCTTCCCGTGACGCTGGGCCTCGACCTGGAGGGCCGCCCCGTCATCGCCGACCTGGCCAAGATGCCGCATCTGCTGATCGCAGGCGCCACCGGCACCGGAAAATCGGTCGGCATCAATGCGATCATCACCTCGCTGATCTACCAGTACCAGCACAAGGAAGATCTGCGCTTCCTGATGATCGACCCGAAGATGGTCGAGCTGTCGATGTACAAGGACCTTCCCCATCTCCGCCACCCCGTCGTCACCAACAATCGGGAAGCCGCTCGCGTGCTCAAGTGGGCGGTCGCGGAGATGGAGCGGCGGTACGCGCTGCTCGAGGCGAACGGGGCGCGCAACATCATCGATTTCAACCGGAAGGTGCTCGACGGAAAGCAGCCGCTTCGCAATCCGGGGCCGAAGAAGACGACGCTGAGCGACGTGGCGGCCGAGCCTCCGGATACCCCGCCCGCGACGCAGGAAGAGGCGTACACTCAGGGCAAGCTGCCTCTCATCGTGCTGGTCGTAGACGAGCTGGCCGATCTCATGATGACCGTGCAGGCGGAGATCGAAGCGCCGCTGGCGCGGCTCGCGCAGAAAGCGCGGGCGGTGGGCCTCCATCTGATCGTCGCGACTCAGCGGCCATCCGTGAACGTCATCACCGGCCTCATCAAAGCCAATTTCCCGAGCCGGATCGCCTTCCGCGTGGCCCAGAAAGTGGATAGCCGCACCATCCTCGACCAAAACGGCGCCGAGGCTCTGCTCGGCAAAGGCGACATGCTATTCCTCGAGCCGGGCAAGAGCGAGCCGATGCGGCTCCAAGGCGCCTACATCGGCACCGAGGAGAGCGAGCGGCTCATGAAGCGCTATCGCGAATGGAGCCACGAGCAAAAGCAACGGGGCGTCACCGAGGGCGCGGAGACCAACATTCTCGACGAGGTCCCCGATACCGAGGGCGGAGAAGGCGCCGGTGAGGACGGACTCGATCCCTCGGAGCGGGACCCGTTGTTCAAGGATGCGGCGTTCGCCTGCGTGCAGAACCAGGGCGGCTCCACCTCGTTGCTGCAGCGCAAGCTTGGCATTGGATACGGCCGCGCGGCCCGGCTCATGGATCAATTGGAGGAGGCGGGAATCCTGGGCCCGCAGAACGGCAGCAAGCCGCGGGACGTCAGAATCGGAATCGATCAAGTGGAGGAGTATTGCAGCTGAGGCGTAACACCGCTTCGCGTTCCACCTCGCGTTGTCCGTGGTCCCCCGCGATGTACCAGGCATGACCTTCTCCTCGCAGCCGAGGCCCGCCTGCGGCCCTTGTGGCCATTGCGAAAGAGGACGTGCCGGTAGAAAGCTGGTTCCGAAGCCTACGCCCACTGGTCAACGTCGAGCCCGCCGGGCCTAGGCCGTCCGCGGCGCTGCGCCTGGAGCGCCTCTCCCGGACCCGCATCGCGTGGAACAGATCCCCGCCGCTGCCGACGGCGTTATTAACGTGCCGGCGTGACAAGGTCCCCTCGCTTCGTGCCGGTTGCCGCATGGACCGACCCTCGCCACCGCCTCGGAGTGCGCGGTGAACGGGTCGCCCTCGAATACCTGATCGCGTGCGGGTGGGACATCGAAGCGCACCGGTTCCGGCTCGGCCGCCACGATGTCGATCTGGTGGCGCGCCGAGGCTCGCTGGTCGCCTTCGTCGAAGTGAAGACGCGCCGAGGGTCCGCGTTCGGCGAGACGGTGGAGTCGGTCGGCAGCGGAAAACGCCGGATTCTGGCCCGCGTCGCGGAATGTTGGCGGGCCCGATACGGTCGCCGGGGCGATGTCTATCGGTTCGATCTGATCGGGTTGCGCCCGGGACCGGCGGGGTTGGTGGTCGAGCACGTAGCCGATGCTTGGCGCCTGTAAATGATCTACTGTGACTCAAAACAAGTCACAATTTCACTCTTGCTTCGGGAATACTTCGGCATTAGCTTGGCGAGCACCTAGGTCGGTGCCGCAAAATCAGCCACATCAATACTGAGGTTACCATGGCCGACGAACCCCGCCTCGACCCCGACCGCCGCAAGGCCCTGGGCCTCGCCATCTCTCAGATCGAAAAACAGCTCGGCAAGGGCTCCATCATGCGCATGGGCGCCGATTCCCCCCGGGTGCGCGTCGCCGCCATTTCCACCGGCGCCATCAACCTCGATGCCGCCACCGGTGTCGGCGGCGTGCCCCGCGGCCGCATCACCGAGGTCTACGGTCCCGAGTCCTCCGGCAAAACCACGCTCTGCCTCCATCTCGTCGCCAACGTGCAGAAGGCCGGCGGCGTGGCCGCCTATGTCGACGCCGAGCACGCCCTCGACATCGAATACGCCAAGAAGCTGGGCGTGGACGTCGAGAATCTGCTGGTCTCGCAGCCCGATACCGGCGAGCAGGCGCTCGAGATCGTCGAGATCCTCGTGCGCTCGGGTGCCGTCGACCTCGTCGTCGTCGACTCGGTCGCCGCGCTCGTGCCCAAGGCCGAGATCGAAGGCGAAATGGGCGATAGCCATATGGGACTCCAGGCGCGGCTCATGAGCCAGGCCCTCCGCAAGCTGGCGGGCGCCATCAACCGCTCCAACTGCGCGGTCGTCTTCATCAACCAGCTGCGCGAGAAGATCGGCGTGATGTTCGGCAATCCGGAAACCACCACCGGCGGCAAGGCCCTCAAGTTCTACGCGTCCCTTCGGCTCGATATCCGCCGCATCGGTCCGGTCAAGGAGCGCGAGGCGGTGATCGGCAGCCACGTGCGGGTGAAGGTCGTGAAGAACAAAGTCGCGCCTCCGTTCCGGCAGGCCGAATTCGATGTGATGTTCGACGAAGGCATCAGCCACACCGCGCTGCTGGTCGATCTTGCGGCGGAGGCGGGGATCATCCAGAAGTCGGGCGCGTGGTACTCCTACGGCGATCAGCGCATCGGCCAGGGCCGGGAGAATGCCAAGCTCTTCGTGCGGGACAACCCAACGTTGATGGCCGAAGTCGAGACCAAGGTGAAAGAGGTCCTCGGCATGAAGGCCGTCGCCGGTGTCGGGGCGGGGCCGGACGAGGACGAATAGGTGCGGGTCACCGCGCTCGAGCCCGATCCGCGTCGCCCCGGCAGCATCCGCGTCATCGTCGACGGTCGGGCCTTCGCCACCATCGATGCGAGCGCGGCGTCCCGTCTCGCGGCTGGTGGCGCGATCGACGGCGCTGACGCGGAGCAACTGGCCCGGGCGGCTGATGCCGAGGCCGCCTACCGCACCGTGCTCCGGGCGCTCGAGCGCCGTCCCCACGCCCGCGCCGATCTCGGCCGGCGGCTGTTGCGGCGCGGGCTGGCGGCCGAGGCGGTGGACGCCGCCCTCACTCGGGCCGAAGCCGCCGGGTTGCTCGACGACGCGGCATTCGCGCGGCATTACGTGGCCACGCGGTCGGAGCGGGGTCGCGGGCCGGCCCGGCTGGTTCGTGATCTCACGCTGATGGGGGTGGCCCGCGTCCACGTTGACCAGGCGATCGCCGAACAATGGCCGTCCGGTGCCGATCGCAGCGCGCTGCCCGCGGCTCTCGCCGCCAAGCGCGCGGCGCAGCTGGGCGGTCTTCCTCGTCCCGTCAAGCGGCGCAGGCTGCTCGCGTTTCTCGCCCGTCGGGGCTTCACCGGGCGCGCCGCGCTCGACGCGGTCGCCGGAGCGCTCCGATAGCGCAGGCGCTGCGGGCATGGCGAACACCCGCGGCTGATAGCTGATCCCCGAGCCCTCCCCTATATTTCTGGCCGATGCGCTCCGACCAGATTCGCCGTCTTTTTCTCGATTTTTTTGTTGCTCGGGGGCACCGTGAGGTGCCTTCTTCGTCCTTGGAGCCCAAGGACGATCCGACGCTCCTGTTCACGAACGCGGGCATGGTGCAGTTCAAGCGCGTGTTCCTCGGCCAGGAGCGCCGCGACTACATCCGCGCCACCACCTGCCAGAAATGCGTCCGCGCCGGTGGCAAGCACAACGATCTCGAGCAGGTGGGCCATACCAAACGGCACCACACCTTCTTCGAGATGTTGGGCAACTTCTCCTTCGGTGACTACTTCAAGCGCGACGCGATCGCGTTCGCCTGGGAATTCGTCACGGGCGCGAGCTACCTCGGGCTGCCGCCCGAGCGGCTGCGGGTCACGGTCCACCACACCGATCAGGAAGCACGCACGCTCTGGCGCGAAATCGCGGGGCTGCCCGATCACCGCATCTACGGCCTCGGCGACAAGGACAACTTTTGGCAGATGGGTGATACCGGGCCGTGCGGCCCGAGCAGCGAGATCTACGTCGATCTCGAGTGGCCGCCGACGGGTCAGCGGGCGGCCGACGACGTCGTGCCCCAGGAAGAGTTCGAGCGGCTGGCCGAGGAAGGCCGGTTCCTCGAGATCTGGAACCTCGTCTTCATGCAGTTCGACCGCGCCGCCGACGGGACGCTCACGCCGCTGCCCAAGCCGTCGGTAGACACCGGCGCTGGCCTTGAGCGCATCGCGGCGGTGATGCAGGGAGTGGACGACAACTTCCACACCGATCTCTTCGAGCCGCTCTTCCTTCGCATCGGCGACCTGATCGGTCAGGCCTACGACTACCAGCATGACGACGACGCCGACGAGGCGGTCCGCTCGCGGAGCACCTCGTATCGCGTGCTCGCCGATCATGCCCGGGCCGTGAGCTTCCTATTGGCCGACGGCGTCTACCCGAGCAACGAGGGGCGGGGATACGTGTTACGCCGGATCCTTCGGCGCGCCGTCCGCCACGCGTGGCTGCTGGGCCGGCGCGAGCCCACGCTGGCGCCACTGACCGCGGTCGTCGTCCGGGAGATGGGAGGCGTCTACCCCGAGCTGGTGACCCAGGCGAAGCACATCCGCGAGACCACGCTGGCCGAGGAGGAGCGCTTCCTCGAGACGATCGAGGGCGGGCTCAAGCGCTTGGAAGAAGTCTTCGCCACGGGAGCGAAGACGATCCCCGGCGACGAGGCGTTCAAGTTGTACGACACGTTCGGTTTTCCGATCGATCTCACGCAGATTATCGCCCAGGAGCGCGGTGTGAGCGTCGATCTCGCCGGGTTCGACCGCGCGTTGGAGGAGCAACGGGAGCGGTCGCGGGCGGCGCGCGATTCGTCCAAGCTCGGCCAGACCGCCAAGGGCAGGCGAAGCTCCGCGGGCCGTGCCGCCAGGCAGCCCAGCTGGAAGAGCGTGAAGCGCGGCAAGCAGAAGTTCGTCGGCTACGACACCACCGAGACCGAATCCGACGTGCTGGCGTTCCGGCAGAGCGGGCCCAAGGTGGAGCTGGTGCTGCGCGAGAATCCGTTCTACGCGGAGTCCGGCGGCCAGGTCAGCGACATCGGGTCGGTCGCGGGGAAAGGCTGGACGCTCGCCGTGGACGAAGTCCGGAAGGATCCCGCCAAAGGCACCATTGTCGCGGGCACTTTTCCCGAGCCGTTCGATCCCACTCCGGTCGAGGCCATGGTTGATACGCCTCGCCGGCGGAACATCGAGCGGAACCACAGCGCGACACATCTCGTGCACCTCGCGCTGCGGCGCCACCTGGGCAAGCACGCTGGTCAAGCCGGCTCGCTGGTGGAACCGGAGCGGCTGCGGTTCGACTTCACTCACCTTGGTCCCATCGACCCGGCGACGCTACGGGCCATCGAGCAGGACGTGAACGAGCAGATCTGGGCCAACTACGAGACCACGACG
>DATHMJ010000453.1:0-2719 GCA_035487215.1 Gemmatimonadales bacterium | reverse complement strand
ACGGAGCTGGCGCTCCGCGCCGTACCCGATGCCCCGACGGTGCTGCAGACGGAACTGGCCCGTCTGACCAACCCAGACCGGCACGCGCGGTTTGCCTTCCTCCAGCCGGCGCTGTCAGCCGATCAAGCGACGCGGGATCACTTCTTCGAGAGCCTCAAGGATGTCGCCAATCGCCGGCATGAAGCCTGGGTCCTCGACGCGATGCGCGCCCTCAATCATCCGCTTCGGGCCGACGCCTCCGAGCCGTACATCCTGCCGGCTCTCGGCCTCGTGCGCGAGATCCAACAAACGGGCGACATCTTCTTTCCGAAACGGTGGGCCGATGCCACGCTCGGCGGCGCACGGTCACCCGAGACGGCCGCGGCGGTCCAGAAATTCATCGAGACGCTGCCGAGCGACTACCCAGAGCGGCTGAAGTGGGTGCTGCTCTCGTCGGCCGACCCGCTCTTCCGGGCCGCGCGACACTGACGAGAGTCGGCGGCTAGAGACCCGATCACGTAAAAAGCGAGCAGGGGGATCGACAGCCGGATCTCGGTGTGATCTCATGGGCGCATGCCCACCCCCATTCGCTGGCAGGTCCCCGCTGCGTTGAGTCCGGACGAAGCCCGCCTGGCCGAGGCCATGCATCGTGTCGGCAAGTTCTACGTGTTTCTCCGGGCGGTCCGGGCGGAGCTGTTTGACGAGTCCTTTCAAGCCGAGTTGGCCGCGGTCTATCAGCCCCGCGGCCGGGATCCGCTCCCGCCGGCGCTCTTGGCGATGGTGCTGTTGCTCCAAGCCTACGACCAGGTGAGTGACGCGGAAGCCGTGCTCACGGCGCGGGTCGATCAGCGCTGGCAGTTGGTCCTCGGGTGTCTGGGGGCCACGAAGGCGCCGTTTTCGCAGGGGGTCTTGGTCCGCTTTCGCGAGCGGCTCATCGCCCATGATCTGGATCAACGGCTCCTGGACCGCACGGTGGCCCTGGCCAAGCAAACCGGGCGCTTCGGCTGGCAAGCGCTGCGGGCCGCGCTCGATTCGTCGCCGCTCGTCGGGGCCGGCCGCGTCGAAGACACGTGGAATTTGATAGGCCGCGCGTTGCGGACCGTCGCGACCTGCGCGGCCAAGACCCTGCAGGTGCCGCGCGACCAGGTGTTGCGTGAGGCCGGCGTCACGCTGCTCGGCGGGTCGAGTTTGAAGGCGGCGCTCGACATTGATTGGACCGACCCGGCGGCGCAGACCGAGGCGCTCGGCCGCCTTCTGGCCGAGGTCGATCGGCTCGAGGCCTGGGTGGCCGCCCACGTGGCGGTGGACCAGGCGCCCCCGGTGCAGGCCGCGCTCGCCGCGCTGCGCCGCGTGCTCGCCCAGGATTTGGAGCCGGACCCGACCACCGGCCAGCCGCGGATCCGCCGCGGCGTGGCGGCCGAGCGGGTCCCCTCGCTCGGCGACCCGGAGATGCGGCATGGCCGCAAGTCTCGGACGCGGCCCTTTACCGGCTACAAACGGCACGTGCTGAAGCTCGTGGACGCCGACCTCATTGTCGGCGCCATCGCGCGCCCGGCCAATGAGCCGGAGCAACAGGCGCTCGCGACACTGATGCGGGATCTGCTGCAGCACGGCTCGCTCGCCGAGCTCCTGATCGATCGCGGGTATCTGAGCAGTCCGGAGGTGGCCGCGCTCCACGCGGCCGGGGTGCTGATTCGCGCGAAGGCCTGGCATCCGGTCAATGGCGATCGGTTTCCGAAGTCGGCCTTCGTCATCGACCTCGCCGTCGGTACGGTCCAGTGCCCCGCCGCCCAGACCATCGCGATTCCCTCAGGCGCGGGGACGGTCCACTTTCCCAGCGCCGTCTGCCGCCCGTGCGCGCAGCGGGCGGCGTGTACGACGGCGCGGGGCGGGCGCTCAATTGCGATCCATCCGCACGAAGCGTTGCTACAGGGCCTCCGGGCCGAGCAACAGCAGCCCGAGGGCCGCGCGCGACTCCGCCAGCGCACCACGGTCGAACACACCCTCGCGCGCGTCGGTCAGATCCAGGGGCCCAAAGCGCGATACCGGGGCACGCGCAAAAACACCCTCGATGTCCGCCGGGTGGCCACCCTCACCAACCTGCAGCGGCTCGCCAGGCTCCAGTCCGCCGCGTGATTTACGTGTTCGCCGCTCTAGGGCGGTTCGCCGATCGTCGCTTCTCGATGACGAGCCTCAAGGGCGCCACGCCAACCAGAGCCAGGAGGGTCGCCGCCACCGCGCCGGCTCGGTTGATGAGCGCAAACTCAATCTCCTCGCCGGGCTCGATCGTGAAGGCCACCCGTTTCCAGAAGAGCGTGTTGTTGGCGTGGAGCCGATGCGACCCGGGGGTGACCACCTCGGTGTGCGATTCGCCAAACCGGAGCGTCCGCGTCGGCGCCTCATCGACCCGAACATAGATCTGCCGCTGCCCGACGTCCGTCGGGTCCGTGCGGCTGAAGGTCACTTGGCCGGAGGTGACCGGGCTACGGGTGGCCGCCGGCGCGTCAGGTTGAGGGGTGCTGGTCATAGGGGGCCTGTCGATTCGCCGTCGGCGTGGTCGGGCCGGTGGGGCCGCACCGCGTCAGGCGGCTCCTTGATCTCGCTCGTCGTCCTGGCGTTCCAGCAGCCGATCGATCTTGCGTTCAAGTGAATCCAATCGGGACGTCAGTTCCGCGACGGACGGGCCGTGCTCCTGGCCGAAGAATAAACTCGCGACCGTCGCGGTGAAAATCCCGATGAC
>DATHMJ010000452.1:0-6429 GCA_035487215.1 Gemmatimonadales bacterium | reverse complement strand
CGCAAGGAGGTCGTCGCCCTGAAAGGTCATGCTCAGCCGTTCCAGAAACGGCTTGGGCAGCACGTGCTGGGCGAGCGCCTCCACCGCGACAGGATCGTCCGGCGCCCGGATGACCCGGAGCGACGCGACCACGTGCGCGATCACGGCGTCGTCCATGAGGGCCTGCCCGCGGGCCAGCCGGCAGGGAATTCCGGCCTCGAGCAGGCGTCCCTCGAGCAGGCGGCCGACGAAGTGCTTGCGATACAGGAGCGCGTACTCTCCCCACGGCGTCCCGGTCTGCAGCCGGTCTTCCACGAGATCGGCCACGAGCCACTCCGCCTCGGCCGCCTCATCGTCGAATGCGTAGGCGACGACGTCGTACGGTGACTCCCGAGGCGCGGCGATATCCTTGTCGAACAAACGGGGATTGAGCTCGACCAGGCGACGCGCCACGTCGAAGATCTGCCGGGAGCAGCGCCGGTTCTGATCCAGGACGATCGGCGGACTTCCAGGGAAGTCTTCCTGGAATCGAGTGAAGATTCGTCGATCGGCCCCGGTCCAGGAAAAAATTGACTGCTCGTCGTCGCCCACCGCGAAGAGGTTGCGATGCTGGGCCGCGAGCTGGGTGACCACGCCGTACTGGGCCAGATTGAGGTCCTGGAACTCGTCCACGAGCACGTAGTCGAACAGGCCCCGCTCCGACGCGCCCACCGAGGCATTCTCCCGCAGCAACCGCTCCGTCAGCCCGAGCATGTCGTCGAAGTCCACGAGGTTCCGCCGCCGAAGCCCGTCCCGATATTGATCGAAGATGGCCTTGTCGCCGGGCGTGAGAGGGTACTGCTCCAACCGGTGGCGCCCGAAGAGTGGAAGGAGCTGACCGTGCCGTTTCTGCGGGACCCGCAGCCGGCGGAGCAGGGTGCGCTGGTAGTCCTCGTCGGCGACACCAAAGCCGCGGCGAAGCCCGGCCGCCTCGGTGTGTCGTCGCAGGATCGCGAGGCAGAGCGCGTGGAGTGTGCCGCGCGCGACCTCCTGCCCCGCCCCGCCGAGCTCACGATGCAGCCGGGTGCCGATCTCCTCCGCCGCCTTGTTAGTGAACGTCACGGCGCAGATCCGCGCAGGCACCACGCTGTGCCGGGTGATCAGATGGTGGATACGGGCAATCAGACAATACGTCTTGCCCGCGCCCGGCCCGGCAATCACCAGCACTGGACCAAGCGGCGCCTCTACCGCTCGGCGCTGTTCCGGGGTGGGATCGAACGCGTCGCTCACACGAGGCGCTCGTGGCTGAGCCACTGAGTGATCGTATCCATCAACTCGGTCACCACCTCAGCCTCCGTCCGACCCGCGCGCTTCAGCACCGCGAAGGAGTGGTCTCCGCCTTCGACAACGTGCAGCGTCGCCTTGGGCAGTCGGCCGGTCACGTCCCGCATGAGGGCGATCTCGGCCAGCGCATCCCGCGTCCCCTGAAGAAACAGCATCGGTAGGTCCACGCGCTCGAGATGCGCAGCACGCTCCACGCCGGCCTTGCCCGGCGCGTGCAGCGGGAAGCCGAGAAAGACGAGGCCGGCGACGCCGGTGAGACCGGTCTTGGCGCACGCGTTCGATGTCATCCGACCGCCCAGCGACTTTCCGCCCGCCACGAGCGGAAGCCCGGGAGCGAGCGCAGCCGCCCGAGCGACCGCCGCCCGCACCGTGGCCTCGAGGACGCCTGGCGGGTCGGGCCGGCGTCCACCCGCTTCCATGTAAGGGAATTGATAGCGGAGCGTACCGACTTGGCGGCCGCCCAGTCCGGTCGCGATCGTTTCCAGGAAGCGATGCCGCATGCCCGCACCGGCGCCGTGCGCGAGCACGTAGAGCGCCCTGGCGTTCGGCGGCAGCTCGAGCAGCGCGCTGACCCTTCCGACCCGCTCACCCACCTCGATCGCGAGCTCGGTCATACCTTCGCCGCCAGGCGCTCCAATGCACGACCAAGATCCGGCGTGAGATCGAGGACGTCGCGCAGCGGATCCGTCTTCCGCTTCTTCATCCGCTCGGGCATCGTGCGGATCGTGAACGCTCGGATGTCCAGGCGCTCATTCACCTCACGCCACTCGAGCGGGGTGGAGACGGGCGCGCCCGGAAGAGGCCGCACGCTGAACGGGGCCGCCAGCAGCTGGCCGGCGATGTTTTGAAGGTAGTCCACGTACACCTTGCCGCCCCGGCGGGAGACGGCGCGCGTAATGGTCGAGATGTCGGGCAAGCTGCTCACGAGCACGCGCGCGAGCAGCTCCCCGAGCGAGCGCGACTGCTCGTAGGTACACTGGCGGCCCAGGGGCAGCAGGACGTGGAGTCCGGAAGAGCCGCTGGTTTTGACGAAGCAAGGCAGGTCGATCTCGTCACAGAGCTTCCGGGTGGCCTTCGCGACCTGGACCACGTGCTCGAACGGCGCTCCCTTGGGATCCAGATCGAGAACGCACCAGTCCGGGCGATCCAAAGTGGGGACCCGGCTGGCCCAGACGTGCAGCGGAATCGCGGCGAGATTGGCCAGATACAGCAGCGACTCGATGTCGTCGCAAATGAAATAGTCGATCTCGCGTTGAGTCTGCTCGCTCCACATGCGTTGCGTGCGGATCCATTGCGGCACGAACACCGGGGCGTCCTTCTGATAGAACGACTTCCCCTCGATGCCGTCCGGATAGCGCGTGAGCACCACCGGACGATCCTTCAGATAGGGCAGCAGCCACGGCGCGATCGTGCGGTAATACTCGATCAGGTCACCCTTGGTGTACCGCTCCTCGGGCCAGAAGACCTTGCCGAGGTTGGAGAAGACCACCTGCCGCTCGACCGGGCCGGGCTCCGGCCCCACCGCGGTGTCGGCCGCATCCCCGTCGCCGGCAGAACGGTTGCCGTTGGGGCTCGAAGCGCTTCGGGTCACGTCGGTCGGTCGCTTGTCGTCGCGGAACCGCACGAACACCGGTTGGCGCAGCAGTCCCTCGTCGGTCCATTCGGTATACTCGACCTCGCAGACCACCTCGGGCTCGACCCAGGTGGTCCCCTTGTCCTTGGGGACCGGACCCTCGCACGCGGGCGTCTTCCGCTTCAGACCTTCCAGCTCCCTACGTGACTCAGCCAGCTGCTTCCCGCTGAAGCCGCTGCCAGCGCGCCCGCTGTAGATGAGCTTCCCGTCGACGTACTGGGCGAGGTGAAGCGCGCCGAATCCCTCTCGCGTGCCTTTGGGCGCGGTGAAGCCGACGACGACGAACTCGTCGGTCTTTCGGGTGCGGACCTTCTGCCAGGAGGCCGACCGGCCGCCCCGGTAGGGTGAGTCCGCTTTCTTGCCGACCACGCCCTCGAGTCCCAGCCCTTGGACCCGCTCGTAGAGCGCCTCTCCGTCCCGCTCGAAGTGCTCGAGGTAGCGCACCACACCGGCCGGCGGCACGATCCGCTCGAGCAGTGCCTTCCGTCGGAAGAGCGGCAACGAGCGGAGGTCGAACTCCTCGAAGCCGATGAGGTCGAAGGCATAGAAGGTGGCGGGCGTCTCCACGGCCGCCCGGCGCACGTCCAGCGAGCGACGCAGGCGGGCTCGACCCTGAAGTCGCTGGAAGCTCGGCCGGCCGGCGTCATCCGGTGTGACGATCTCCCCGTCGAGCACAACTCGGTCGGACGGCAAGGCCGACACGGCGCGAACGATTTCGGGGAAGCTCGAGGCGAGATCGTTCCCGTTCCGCGACAAGAGGCGGACCAATGGCCCCTCCTTCGCCGCGAGAATGCGATATCCATCGAGCTTGAGCTCGAACACCCATCCCGGGCGAGAGAATGGCTTGTCCGTGGTCTCGGCCAGCATCAGCTCGACGGTGTCGGGCTTCACCGGCCGCGCCGGCGCCCGCAAGTTGGCCAGCTCGCGGCGAACGCCCTCGGCCGGGGTGTTGCCTGCCTTCAGGTCTTCTACGGTCAGGCCCGACAGCACCGACCCCTCGGGAAATTCGGTTCCGGGACTACGAACGTACTGATCGCGCTCCTTGATGAGCAGCCAATCCCGCTCGCTCTTCTTGATCTTCACGAGCGTCCACATGCCACGCAGCTTGAAGCCCTTGAGCTCGAACAGGAGCTTCCCCTTCGCCAGCCCTTCCATCGGATCGCCGTGGGGTACCCACCGCCCCCGGTCCCAGAGCACCACCGCGCCCGCGCCATAATTCCCTTCGGGAATCAGGCCTTCGAAGTCGCCGTACTCGATGGGATGATCCTCGACGTGAACCGCGAGCCGCTTGTCGGCGGGATCGAGCGATGGCCCCTTGGGAACCGCCCACGAACGGAGCACGCCCTCCATTTCCAGCCGGAGATCAAAATGGAGGTGGCGTGCCGCGTGCTTGTGCACGACGAACAGGAGCGCCCGCTCGGCGCCGCGATCGACGGTGCCGGCCGGCTCGGGCGTGCGACCGAGCGAGCGCTTGGCGCGATACGGCTCGAGGGGATCAGGACGCTGAGAGGGCATCGGACAAAGGTGAACGCTAAACCCTCAACGGTAAACCGGGACCAAGCCGGGCGTACTCCCAAGTTCTGTTCTTGCGCCGGACAGCCAACCGCCCTATCGTGTCAGTCCTATGCCCGCACGCCCCATCGGCTCCGCCACGATCTCGTTCGGCCTGGTTTCCGTACCGGTCGGACTCTTTTCCTCGAGCGAAAGCTCCGCCGCTGTGAGCTTCAACATGCTGCACAAGAAGTGCGGCACGCGGCTCAAGCAGCAGTACATCTGCCCCAAAGACAACGAAGTCGTCGAACGTGACGATATGGCCAAGGGCTACGAGTTCGCCAAGGGCCAATACGTGCTGTTCTCGCCGGAAGAGCTGAAGGCGCTCGACGAAAAGGCCACCAACACCATCGACATCGCCGAATTCGTTCCGCTGGCCAAGGTGGACCGGATCTATCTCGAGCGTACCTACTACCTCGGCCCCGACAAGGGTGGGGAGCGGGCCTACAAGCTGCTCTCCGAGGCGCTCGAAAAGACGGGCCGCGCCGCGGTGGGCCAATACTCGGCCCGCGGCAAGCAGTATGTGGTTCTGGTGCGCCCGATGGACGGCGTACTCGCGATGGAGCAGCTCCACTACGCCAACGAGATCCGCAGCGCCAAGGACGTTCCCGTTCCGGACGTGACCGTCAAGCCGGCGGAGCTGACGCTGGCCCAGCAGCTCATCGAGCAGTCAGCCACGGAAGAGTTTCATCCGGAGCAGTTCCACGACCAGGTGCGCGACCGTATTCTTGCGGCCATTCAACAGAAGGTGGATGGCCAGGAGATCACGGCGGAGCCTCAAGAGGCGCCCCAGGCGAAGATCATCGACCTCATGGAAGCCCTGAAGGCGAGCTTGGCAAAGAAGGGATCCGGCGGCGCCGAAGGGCGGAAGCCCGCCAAGCGGGCCACGGAAAAGGCGGAGCCGGCCAAGAGCGCCAAGCGCAAGAGGGCGTAGCGTAGTCACCAGCCTCCTCATGAAATCGTACACCACCCGCGACGTGGCCCGGCTGCTGGGCGTGTCGCCGGCGCAGGTTCGCGGGCAGGCTCGCGCAGGGTTCCTCGTCCCCGACCGCGGTCCCCGCAATACCTACCGCTTTTCTTTCCAGGACCTCGTCCTCCTGCGCACGGCCAAAGCGCTGGCCCAAGCTCGCGTCCCCGGGCAACGGATTCACCGCGCGCTGCGACGGCTCGTGCGGCAGCTCCCCCGCGGGAGGACATTGAGTGGCGTCCGCATTACGGCCGAAGGTGATCGCGTGGTGGTGCGCGACGGGCAGTGCGCATGGAATCCAGATTCGGGACAGCTGGTCCTCGATCTCTCGGTGGCCGACCTGGCAAGCCGCGCCGCGCCGATCGCACGGCGGGCCGTGCGCGAGGCGAAAAAGGCGCCCGTACCGCTTGCCGCGGCGGAGTGGTTCGCGCTCGGGATCGATCTCGAGGCCGTGGCACCGGCACAGGCGCGCGAGGCGTACGAGCGCACCCTCGCGCTCGAGCCCCGCCACGCGGACGCACGGGTGAACCTCGGACGATTGCTACAGGAGAGCGGCGAGGCGCTGGAAGCGGTGGGACAGTACCTGGCTGCGTTGGCGTCGGACCCGAAGCACCCCACCGCCGCCTTCAACCTCGGCACGGCGCTGGACGACTTGGGCCGCGGCCGCGACGCCATCGCCGCGTATGAGCGCGCGGTGAAAGCCGACCCGGGGTTCGCGGATGCGCATTACAACCTGGCGTTGCTCTACGAGAAGGCTGGACGGAAGCGGGATGCGGTGAGACACATGAGAGAGTATGGCAAGCTGTTAGCGGTTAGCCGTTAGCCATTTGCTAGCGGGTAGCGGCCTCACCGTCCAACTTGACGATCGCGGAGACCACCACCTCCGGTTGCTCTTCCTGCACGAACTGGCCGGACCCGGGGATGCTGTCCACCGCGAAGTTGCGGATCTCCGCTTTGAGCTGCGTCACCTCTGCCG
>DATHMJ010000451.1:0-2185 GCA_035487215.1 Gemmatimonadales bacterium | reverse complement strand
CCTCGGCCATTCGGGCGAAGAGCCGCTTCTCGTCGGCGGACAGCGAATCCCACGGCCGGGTGACGTCCAGCGGCGGGAACGGCTGGCCCTTGGGCCCGGTGCGGGTCTGCGGGGTGCCGATCGGGTTGACCGGCGGCAACTCGGTGTTGGCCGGGACGATGCCCATTTCCTTCTGCCGGGCCAGGGTCTGCTCCCGGAGAACCTCATACCCCATGTCGAAGCGGCCCTGGAACTTATCGGCCCACTCCTTTGATACGTGGTGCGGGGCGTGCGCTGCACCGGGGGCGTAATAGAGGAAGAACGGCTTGTCCGGCGCGATCGTCTTGGAGTCCTTGATGAACTCGATCGCCTTGTCGGTGAGGTCCTCGGTGAGGTGGTAGCCCTGTTCGGGAAGCTTGGGCTGGTCGACCGGGTGGTTGTCGTACACCAGGTCCGGGTACCACTGGTTGGTCTCAGCGCCCAGGAATCCGTAGAAGCGCTCGAACCCGCGGCCGGACGGCCAGTTCCGGCGGGTCGAGGCGATGTTCATTTCCACGGTCGGGCACAAGTGCCACTTGCCCACGATGTAGGTGTTCCAGCCACGCTCGCCGAGGATCTCGGAGACCATGCCGTTCTCCGGCGGGACGGTCCCGCTGGCGTTGGGGAACCCGACCGCGGCCTCGGTGATGCACGCCATCGAGTTGCGGGTGTGGTTACGGCCGGTCAGCAGGCACGACCGGGTCGGCGAGCACAGTGCCGTGGTATGCCACTGCGTGTAACGGATCCCATCGTTCGCGATCCGGTCGATGTTCGGCGTCTCGATCGGGCCCCCATAGCAGCTCATGGCCGAGAAGCCAACGTCATCGAGCACGACATAGACGACGCTGACCGCGCCTTCCGGCGCCTTCGGCGGCTCGAACGGGGCCCAGTCCGGCACCGAATCCCGGATATCGACATTGATCGTGCCCCTGAACGGCTGGTTCACTTCAGCACTCCTTCTGCCCTGAGGGCGTTACTAGCCCAACCAGGACGTAATCGTTCCGGGAGAGGAATCCGGCATGGTCCCACCGCCCGATCAATGGATCGAGGTCAAATCCGCCGGCGACCCACCCTCCCCGGGGTGACGGCGGCGGCTACCACGGCGGTCTTCGCGACCGGCGCGGGACCCGGTCTGACGGCGGCGGCCACTACGGCGGTCTTCGCGACCGGCGCGCGGATGACGCCGACCCGGCCCACGCGTGTTGGTCTCAGTGGCATTGTCAGTCTCCTGCGGTCGTAGTCACTTGCTCGGCCTCGATCGAGGCGATAATCGCCTGAATGGGAATCCGCCCGTTGGCGATCAGCTGGCCGCCCGAACGCCGCACCGCTGATGCGAAGGGGGTCGCCCATAGGTTCTCCCAGATGAGCACCCCAGCCGTGCTCCCCGGCTCCATCGCCGCGGCGAGGTTGTCGACATCCTCCGCCGCCAGGAGTTCTGCCAGCTCGGCCTCGATCGTCTGCAATTCTCCGAGCTCGGCGATATCAGAGAGTTCTGCCGCCTCGACGGTACCGTCCGCGTCCTTGGTGAGGATCAGGACATCGATCACGCGGATGGTGCCTGAGTCGGCCAGCGCCCGCAGCTCTGCCGCCATCTCGCCGGTGAAGCTGCTTGCTCCCGCCGGGAACTCGACGACGATGTAGTCAACGGGACCTAGCTCATCCAGAGGTACCTCGGTCATTATCATTCCGTTCGTTCGGCCCGAGCTGAGGTGTCGCGATGCGCAAGTCTTGCGGGCCTTCCTGACCTTAGGAGGACCGCGGTCCCTGCCACGTCACCCCCAGAGGGTGAGGCTCCCGAAACGCGGGGTGTTAGATCTCGGTGGCGACTTCGGCTCTGCCCTCCTTAACGGCGGTCTGGAGCGCGGCGTAGTCGCGTTCGTTCTGGTCGGCGTAGGTTTCGGCGAAGTCAGCGATGGCCTGGTCGAACTTGTCCGAGGCGCCGAGGTAGGCAGCCAGCGCGATGCGGTCCCCTGAGCGGGCGTGCGCCCGGGCCAGGGTCGCCCCGCACAGCCGGGCGTACAGCGTCATGCCCTGCGGGATCATCATCTCGATCGGTATGGAGAACTTCCAGTCCTTCAGCTGGCGGACGTAGAAGTCGCGGTCTATCCCGTCGAGGGGGTTGGAGACGCGGGTCCAGCCGAGGAAGATGTCGCTCTCGGCCTGCATC
>DATHMJ010000450.1:0-5763 GCA_035487215.1 Gemmatimonadales bacterium | reverse complement strand
AACACGGCAAACGCAACCGATCCACGTGCGGCGCCGGTGAGAAGGCGGCGTCGATGCATGCCCGAATAATACCCCTTCCGTCCAGCAGCGGCGGGGGCTACACTTCCGCCTCCGAACCGCACGGGACGTAGCGCAGTCCGGTAGCGCACTGCAATGGGGTTGCAGGGGTCGCGGGTTCAAATCCCGCCGTCCCGATCCGGCGGCCGATCACAAGATCGGCCGCCGTTTCCTTGGGCACTGGCGGAGTCGCGTCGGTCAGCCGGGGTCGGGGAACTGGCGGTTGATGAGCGTCGCGGTGACGATCAGCTCCTGCGCGGCCGCGATGTAAGGCACGAGACTCATCATGCTTCCCTTGAGGAGGCGGAGCCGCCCGGCGAGCAACGCCGAGATCGGCGACAGCCGTCCGCTCAACACATCCTTCCACACCGCCGGCTCGGCATCGATCAAGAACGCTGCGTCATCGAGGTCCGCCGGGGTGGCGGATCGGGCATCGCGGCAAGCTCCGTGGTGCAGATCCAGCCACACCGCCCTGGGCTCGGTGATGCCGAGGGTGGGATCGGCGCTCATCTGGAGGGCCACGGCGCCTTCCCACGTCGCCGCCTTTTGCCGGTAGGCGACGCTTGCATTGAGCTCCTCGCACCAGGCGGCCGCCCAGCGGGCGGTGAAGAGATCGGGATGCACGGCGCCGAAGATTACGAAGCGCCGGACACCCGCGCCAGCGGGTCTTATTCCTGGTCGTCCTTGTCGTGGTTCCTGTCTCGGTCGCGGTCCTCGTCGTCCCGGTGCTTCGGCTGCAGCCGGGTTCCGGGTCGGACCAGTCGAATCGTTCCCGCGAAAGACTCCAATTGGACCCGGGCGCTCCCGCTACCGAGCGTGAACTCGAACTGCTTGCCGTGGCGGCCCGTGAGCGTCACCGGAAATCCCGATTCGAATTCCCCCTGGAAGGTCGACACCGACACGACGGCGCTCGTGGCTTCGGCAATCGTGACCGCGACGTCCCCATTGTGCGTGACGAGCCGATAGCGTCCGCTCGGCCGGATGGGGCCGTCGTACAGCACGTCCCCATTCACGGTGTTCGCATCCACGTTGTCGGACTGGATCTTCTCCAGCTGCACGTCCCCGTTCACCGTCTCCGCCTGGACGTCGCCCGACACGTCGCTGACGCTGACGTCCGAGTTGACCGAGCCGACGTCCACCTTGCCCTTCGCGCCGACCAGCTTGACGACCCCCTCCACTGAGCGGAGGGAGACGATCCCGTTGCCACCGCTCACCTCCACGTCGCCGTTCACCGTCTCCACCGTCACGGGCGCGTCGATACCGGCCACGCGCATGGTCGTGTTGACGCCCGACAGGCGTACGCCCATCCAGGCCGGGATGGTGATCTCGAAAGTCACCCTGGGCGGCATCCCCCGCGCCGAAACACCATGTATGGCGATGGCGCTGGCCGCCTGTTCGATCTCGAGCCGGGAGAGATGCGTGCCGGTTGCTTGGATTCGGACGGCACTGCGCGTCCAGGTTCGCACCGTGATCTCGCCGGACTGCGCGGAGACCTCGAGCCGCTGGCCACGCTGCGCCGTGACGGTGGTATCCAGGTCCGGGCCGGCGAGAAGTGCGACGAGGGCGAGAGCGAACACGGGGCCTCCTTTCAGCTCCGGCTGACGACGATGGTCGCCGCCTGCCGGAGGATGTCGATCTTACGACGCATGGTGCGGGCGAGATAGGCGTTCAGATACGCGTTGCCCGGGTCGGCGGCCAAGGCGCGGCGCGCATCGGCGATCGCGCGGTCGATGACGGCCAAGTTCTTCTCGATGATCCGCACCGTCGTCGTATCGAGCGTTCCCCGGCCGGCGTCCAGCACCCGTTGAAGGTCCGCGACCGCGGCGTCGTACCGCGCCTCGCCCGCCACCGCCGGAAGGATGGGCGGCGTGAGCGGCGCGGCAGCCGGTGCGACTCCACCCGCCGTCGCCGGCACAGCCGGTTGCCGCACCGTCAACCAGACACCGCCACCTGAAACCACCGCGATGGCCAGCGCCGCCGCGACCAACTGAGGGATGCTGAAGGTCCAGCGCCAGCTCCGGGTCCGCAATTCCCCGGATCGCGAAGGCGCCTCGGCGATCCGGTTGGCGATGCCGGTCCACAGATCGCGAACGGGCGGACGGTCCGGCAGCGTGCGCGCCCGCTCGACCACCCGCAGCAGGGCGGCGAGCGCGGTGGTGCAGGCCGGGCATGCGACCAGATGTCGCTCCATCGCCAGGCGCTCGCTCTCGCTCAGCTCGCCATCCAGATACTCGGACAGTTTGTCGGTCCAGGGATCGCTGATCATCGTGTCGCTCCTGCTAGGTGTCGCTCCTGCTAGCCGTTCAGGTGCCGCCGCAGCGCCATGCGAGCCCGGTGCAGCTGGGATTTGGATGTTCCGACCGCCAGGCCCAACAGGCTCGCGATCTCTTCGTGCCGGTAGCCCTCGACGTCATGCATCACGAACACCTGCCGGGCGCCGTCCGGGAGCCGCGCGATGGCGGTTTCGAAGTCCAGCGACAGCTCGGGAGACCGGCTCCGTCCCGGCACGACCTCGAGCGCCGTATCGTCCGGGAGGAACCGCTCGCGCCGCTGCCCCAGCTGCTGCCGGCGTCCCAGGATCACGTTCACGGCCAGGCGGTAGAGCCAGGTGGCGAACGCCGCCTCGCCGCGATACGTGCCCAGCTTCTGCCAGGCCCGCACAAACACGTCCTGGGTGACATCGTCGGCGTCCTGGTCGTCGAGCATCCGGCGCACGAGCGAATGAATCCGCGCCACGTGGGTGCGGTAGAGACGCTCGAATGCACTGGCGTCCCCGCTGGCGGCCAGGGCGGCCTCTACGGCGTCGGCGTCGTTCCGGTCGATGGCGTGATCTCGCTGCAGCGCTGCGGCTCCGAGGGCTAGGGTCGCCATGTACCGCGTTGGACCGGGAGGGGCCCAGAAAGGTTGCAGTGCGGGCGGGCGGATGCTACATGGGGGGCGATCGGCTATCAGCCAGTGACTGGTGTAGCTCGCAGCGAGATGCCACTTGCCTTGGAGCCGCCAGCTGATAGCCGACCGAAGAACGCGGCGTTACTTCATCGCGTACCGCTTGGGGAACTGTTTCGCGATCCCGTCGGCCAACGGGTCCGCGATCATCTGCATGTGGGCCGCGGCCACCCGCTCCTTCGCGTACGCGGCCTTCGGGTCACCCATGGCCTGGACGTCGATCACGTCCTTCAACGTCAGGATGTGGGTCTTGACCAGTCCGGCGACGACGTCCTTCGGCAGGTTGGGATTCGCCGCGTTGAGGAAGGCGCCGAAGTCACCCGCGTAGCCGAGGAGGTCGTTCACGGCCTTGTCTTGCTTGCCCTTGTCCTTGGCGGCGAGTCCGGTCGTGTAGTCCACCACGAAGCCGATGTGCTTGCGCCATAGCGCCAGGAAGGCCGCCTCGGCGTCGGGCCCGTACACCGAGCCGATCGCCTTCGAGAGCGCGACCGAATTCTCGTCCAGCGCCGCGGCGGCCCCCTCGAACTCCGCCTGCCGGCCGCCTAGCGCGGCGCCGGTCGCCGCTGACGCGAGATACACATGCTCCTGGAGGATGGTGTTGAGCCCGGCCCGGAGATCGGAGCTCTTCGTCATTGCCATCTGTGCGTGCAGGACGCCTCCGGCGGGTATCGCCAGACCGATCGCCGAGGCGATCAGGGTGGAACGCAGGCCCATGTTGTTACCGCTCTCCTTTCGGGATGACGCGGATCTCGCCGCGCATGAACGAGTGTCGCTTGCAGTAGTACGACCAGGTGCCGACCGAATCGAACCGCGTGCTCGCGACGGCACCCTTGGTCGCGAGGGAGTAGTCGAAGCCGCCGTCGGCGTGATCCGGCGCGCCCGATGTCACCGTATGCTCGATGTCGTCCGCGTTGGTCCACACGACGGTCGCACCGACCGGCACTTCGAGGGCCTTGGGCGCGAAGGCGAATGTCCGGATCGTGACCTGTTTGGCGTCGGTTCCGCGGAGCGCGCCGACGAGGGTTAGCGCGAGCAGACTGACCGGTAGCTTCATGGACCTGTTCGCTCACGTGCTCGGGTCACCTCATCTACGCCGGTCCCCCCGAACCGGATTGCCGTCCGGCTGCGTCACCCCTCTTGGCGGGACCCGCCCGGAGGGATAAGGTTCTCGCCCATGCCTACCGGCTCCCTTTCCACGCCCGTGATCTCCGCGCCCACCGGCACTTCCATCTCCTGCAAGGGCTGGCATCAGGAAGCGGCGCTCAGGATGCTGATGAACAACCTCGACCCCGCCGTGGCGGAGCGCCCCGAGGAGTTGATCGTCTATGGCGGAAGCGGGAAGGCGGCGCGCAACTGGGCGTGCTACGAGCAGATCGTGGCGACACTCCGGCGGCTGGGGAACGACGAGACCCTCCTCGTGCAGAGCGGAAAGCCGGTGGGCGTGTTCCGGACCCACGACGAGGCGCCGCGCGTGTTGATCGCGAACGCGCACCTGGTCCCGCGATGGGCCACGTGGGACGAGTTCCGGCGACTCGAGGCGCTAGGTCTCACGATGTACGGCCAGATGACAGCAGGGTCGTGGATCTACATCGGGACGCAGGGCATCCTCCAGGGTACCTACGAGACGTTCGCCGAGTGCGCTCGGCAGCACTTCGGTGGCTCGTTGTCGGGACGGATGGTGGTGACCGGCGGCCTCGGGGGGATGGGCGGGGCACAGCCACTCGCCGCGACGATGAACGGCGCCGCGTTCCTTGGGGTGGACGTGGACGAGAGCCGCATTCGCCGCCGCGTGGACAGCGGATACTGCGACCGGCTGGCGACGACGCTCGACGACGCGCTCAAGCTCGTGCTCGATGCGAAGCGGCGGGGAACCGCGCTGTCCGTCGGGCTGGTGGGCAACGTCGCCGATGTGCTGCCCGAGCTGGTCCGCCGCGGCATCGTGCCGGACGTGGTGACGGATCAGACCTCCGCCCACGACCTTCGGGTCGGCTACATCCCGCTCGGTGTGTCGCTCGCCGAGGCGGCCGCGCTCCGCGAGCGCGATCCGGCGGGCTACGAAGCCCGGGTGCTCGATTCCATGGCGGTGCACGTCGAGGCGATGTTGGCGTTGCAGGGCAAGGGCGGCATCGTGTTCGACTACGGCAACAACCTGCGCGGCCAGGTCGCCGATCACCGCGGGATGCGGCAGGCGTTCGACATTCCGGGGTTTGTGCCAGCGTTCATTCGACCGTTATTCTGTCGCGGCGCAGGGCCCTTCCGATGGGCTGCGCTCTCGGGCGACCCCGCCGACATCGCCGTGACCGACGACGCGGTCGTGGAGACGTTCCCAAAACAAGAAGCGCTCGCGCGCTGGATTCGGCAGGCTCGGCAGCGAGTGCACTTCCAGGGTCTGCCGGCGCGAATTTGCTGGCTGGAGTACGGCGAACGCGCCGAGATGGGCCGGCGCTTCAACTGGCTGGTCAAGAAGGGGAAGGTCAGGGCTCCCATCGTGATCGGGAGGGACCATCTCGACACCGGCTCGGTGGCGTCGCCCAACCGCGAAACCGAAGCGATGCGCGACGGCTCGGACGCGATCGCCGACTGGGCGATCCTGAATGCGCTCGTGAACACGGCCTCCGGCGCGTCGTGGGTCAGCTTCCACCACGGCGGCGGCGTCGGCATCGGCTACTCGCTGCATGCGGGGATGGTCGTGGTGGCCGACGGAAGCGAAGAAGCAGGCGAGCGGCTAAAACGCGTTTTGACGACGGACCCCGGCCTCGG
>DATHMJ010000449.1:0-2656 GCA_035487215.1 Gemmatimonadales bacterium | reverse complement strand
GGCCGGAACGACGGTCGGCGGCGGCGCGGCCGCCTGCAGGACGAGAACGGGGGCGAGGTGGGTCACCGGATAGGGTCCTGGGCTGGGGTTACGCCGGGCGCCCGGGTGGCGCGGCGCCCATAATCGTAGCGTTCGCGCCGGATTTTTGCAATAGTTTTGTTCGCTATTTCGTGCATTTTCAGCACACTTAGCTGTACGTCACACAACAGAGTGGTCATTTCGTCCACCTACTGCTCACGCTCCCTTGCACAAATTGCCGCGCCAGAAGGACATTGTGCCCACGCCGCGCTTGCGCGCCCGGCCAACCCATATTTGGGCGAGACCTGCCCTCCACCTCAGGGAGCCCATGCCGGACGCCCACGACTTCGTCGCCAACCTGGCGCTGGTGCTCTGCGTCGCCGCCGCGACCACGCTCGTGTGTCAACGACTCCGCCAGCCGGTGGTCTTCGGCTACTTGCTGGCCGGCATGATCGTAGGCCCCCACCTCCCGATCCCGCTGGTCGCCGACGAAGCGATGGTGCAGGCCCTGTCCGAGCTGGGGGTGATCCTGCTCATGTTCGCGCTCGGCCTGGAATTCAGCCTCCGGAAATTCTTCCGGGTCGGACCGACCGCGGGACTGATCGCCGTGAGCCAATCGGGCGCGATGGTCTTCCTGGGATACGTGCTGGGGCGGGCATTCGGGTGGACGGCGCTCGAAAGTGTGTACGCCGGCGCCGTCATCGCCATCTCGAGCACGACGATCATCGTGAAGGCCTTCGCCGAGCAGAAGGTGACGGGGCGGTTCACCGAGATCGTGTTCGGCGTGCTCATCATCGAGGACCTGGTCGCCATCTTCCTCCTCGCCATCCTCACGGCCGTTTCCGCTGGCGGAGGCGTGGGGGCCGGCGTGCTCCTCAAGCAGGCGGGACTGCTGGCGGCGTTTTTGGTGGGGTTCGTCGTCGTGGGGCTGCTGTTGATCCCCAGGGTCGTGCGCTTCGCCGCACGGCTCGGCAGTCCGGAGACGACGTTGGTCACCGCGGTCGGGGTGTGCTTCGGGGGCGCGGTGCTGGCCCACACGTTCGGCTACTCGGTGGCCCTCGGCGCCTTCATTGCCGGGTCGTTGGTCGCGGAATCGGGCGAGGCGACGACCATCGAGCACCTCGTCGCTCCGGTGCGGGACGTGTTTGGCGCCATCTTCTTCGTCGCCGTCGGCATGCTCATCGATCCGCGCCTGGTCGCCGAGCACTGGGTGGCGGTATTGGTGCTCTCGCTGGTCGTGATCGCCGGCAAGGTCGTCGCGGTATCGGTGAGCACGTTCCTCACGGGCTTCGGCACGCGCACCGCCGTGCAGACCGGGATGAGCCTCGCGCAGATCGGCGAGTTCTCGTTCATCATCGCGGGCGTGGGGCTCACCAGTGGCGCCACCCGTGACTTCCTCTATCCGGTGGCGGTGGCGGTCTCCGCCATCACGACGCTCACGACGCCGTGGCTCATCCGGGCGGCTGGGCCGGTCGCGTCCTACGTCGACCGGCGTCTTCCCCATCCGCTCCAGAACTTTGCGGTCCTCTACGAGACCTGGCTCGCCCGGCTGCGGGAGACCCGGGCCGGCAAGCGATCGCGTGTCCGGCGACTGGTGTGGCTGCTCCTGCTCGATGCCGGGCTCGTCGCGGCGCTGGCCATCGGGGCGACCGCGGGACTCGATGTCGCGGCCGGCTGGGCGAGCGAGACGTTCGGGCTGGGGAGGGATGCCGCCCGGCAGTCGGTGCTGATCGCGGCGGCGGTGCTGCTGGTGCCGCTGCTCTACGGGCTGATCCAGACCGTGCGCGCCCTCGTCACCGCCTTGGCCGTGGAGGTGCTCCCGCCGGCGGCCGCCGGGCAAGTGGACACCGGGGCGGCGCCGAGACGCGCCCTCGTCGTCGCCATGGAGCTGGCCGTCCTCTGCGCGCTCGGCATTCCACTGCTCGCCGTGACCGAGCCGTTCCTTCCGCCGCTCCGCGGGCCGCTCCTGTTCGGCGTGATCCTGGTGTTCCTCGCCGTCGCGCTGTGGCGCAGTGCCACCGACCTGGAAGCGCACACCCGAGCCGGTGCGGAGCTGATCGCGGCCGCGCTCGCACGCCAGATGGCGCCGGACCCACCCACTTCGGATGCAGCGATTCCGGATGTGACGACGGCGGACGCGAGAACTTCGGAGAGCGAGGCGGCTCCGGTTCCGATGCCGGAGGTCGGGGCACTGCTCCCGGGATTGGGCGAACCTGTCGTGCTGCGCCTGAACCGGACCGACTGGGGAGTCGGCAAGACGCTCGCCGAGCTGGACGTGAGGAGCCTGACCGGTGCGGCGATTCTCGCGGTCGATCGAGACGGACGCCAGGTCTTACTGCCGCACGGACAAGAGCGCCTCCAGGCGGGCGATGCGTTGGGGTTAGCCGGCACGCCCGAGGCCATCGCGGCGGCGACGGCGCTGCTTCAGCGCGGAGGCTAGCGGGCCTCCCGGCCGGTGGGTGGTGCCGGGTCGGTGCCCGGCTCGACCGCGAACTCGGCCGTGAGATCGGCGGCGGCCAGATTGCGCGCCTCGACCGCTGCCTTCGGCTCGGCGCCGACGGGCGCGTTGAACGCTCGGGTGAGCGGAAGCGTCACGAGCACGAGCAAACCGGCGATCCAAAACGGCACACCAACCCCG
>DATHMJ010000448.1:0-2504 GCA_035487215.1 Gemmatimonadales bacterium | reverse complement strand
AGTTCGGCATGAGCGAGCGGATCGGCCCGCTCGCCGTGGGCGACAAGGAGCAGGAGATTTTCCTCGGCCGGGAGTTTGCCCAACGCCGCGAAATCTCCGAGCGTACCGCCGAGACGGTGGACGACGAGGTGAAGCGGCTGGTGGACGAGGCGTACTCCAAGGCGACTCAGATCATCAGCGGCAACCGCGAGCTGCTCGATCGCATTGCGGTGGCGCTGTTGGAGCGGGAAACGATCGACCGCGAGGATCTCGACCGGCTGCTCAAGGGTGAGCCGCTGGCGCCGCGGCCGCTCACGATGGAGCCACTGCCCGCGCCCGCGACACCGACGTCCAAGCCGGTGCCACAGCCGGCTCGCGCGCCGATTCTGGGTGCGCCGCCCGCTGAGCCCGCTGGCGCGTGAATGTCGTTCCGCTCGCGTTTCACTCTCCGAAGGCACTCCGCGATGCGCTGACCGCGCATGGGTGGGATCCCGCCGCCGCCGCGGCGGCAGCGGGCGGCTCCGACCCTCTCGCCTTTCACATTCACGATTTGGACCAGGCGACTCTCGAGTCCCTGGTCCGTTTTGCTGGCCACCTTGGGCTCGAAGTTCTGACCGGGGACGGGTGGGCCATTCTCGCGGGGAGCCGATCGCGGCTCAGCGCGTTGGCTCGTCCGTGGACCGCCCCGGAGGAGCTGCGAGCCCTATCGACCGCGGTGGGGCTCGCGATCCCGCCCGACCCGGCCACCGTGTGGCGTACCGGACGGGTCGTGATCCCGCTCGAGCGTCCGGTGCTCATGGGGATCCTGAACGTCACGCCCGACAGCTTCAGCGACGGCGGCCGCCACGTCGGCGTGGACGCGGCCCGGACCCATGCGGCGCAACTGGCGCACGACGGCGCGACGATCGTGGACGTGGGTGGCGAGTCGACGCGGCCGGGGCGGGACGGGCTGGTGCCGGAGGCAGAGGAGCTGCGCCGCGTCATCCCGGTGATCGAAGCCATCGTCCGCGACCTTCCGGACGTGGCGGTCTCGGTGGATACGGTGAAGTCCGCGGTGGCGCGGGCGGCCCTCGACGCCGGCGCCGCCATCGTGAACGACGTCACCGCGCTCCGGCACGACCCGGCGGTTGCCACGGCGGCTGCGCGCGCGGGCGCCGGCCTCGTCCTCATGCACTCACGGGGACCACTGGCGGATATCGCGTCGTACGCGCACGCCGACTACGGGGGCGATCCCGTGGCCGGGGTGCGCGCCGAGCTGGCCGCGGCGCTGAGCACCGCGGTCGACGCCGGAATGCCGGTGGATGCGATCGTCGTGGATCCGGGACTCGGCTTCTCGAAGACGCCGGAGCAGAATATGTTGGTCTGCGACCGGCTGGCCGTGCTGCTGTCACTCGGCCGCCCGATCCTCGTGGGTCCGTCGCGCAAGCGATTCATCGGCGTGATGACCGGTCTCGACACCGCCGAGCGCGACCGGGCAAGCGCGACCGTCTGCGCGCTGGCGTGGGAGCGGGGCGCACGGTTGTTCCGCGTCCACGACGTCGCCCTCACCCGCGAGGCCCTCGCCGTCGCGTACGGTATCGGAGGCCCCTAGTGTCTCTCGTGCAGATCCCGATCGGTATGCCTTCCTGGCGGGACCTGCTCGAGATCATCATCGTCGCGGCGGTCCTGTACAAGGTCCTGAAATTCCTCGCCGGCACCCGCGCCCTCCAGATCCTCTTCGGCGTCCTGGCCCTCGCGGTCATCTACGTCGTCGCGTTCCTGCTCAAGCTGTCGATGATCACCTACCTCCTGGGTGTGATCTTCACCTACGGCGCGTTCGCGGCTCTGGTGGTCTTCCAGCCGGAGCTGCGCTACGCGCTGGCCCGCCTCGGCCAGACGCGGCCGTTCACGTTCTTCAGCGGGCGCGCGGCGTCGGTTGTCGCGGAACAGGTGAGCGAGGCCGTTGAGCGATTGAGCCAGAGCGCCACCGGTGCCATTATCGCGGTGGAGCGGGACGTGGCGCTGGAGGAGTACCTGGAGTCGGGGACGCGCCTGCAGGCCAGCCTGTCCGCCGATCTCGTCGCCACGATCTTCAGTCCGTATTCACCGCTCCACGACGGCGCCGTGGTCGTCCGGGGCGATCAGATCATCGGCGCCGGGTGCATTCTCCCTCTGACGCAGCACAGCATCCCGAGCAAGACGTTGGGTACCCGGCATCGGGCCGCGCTCGGTCTCTCCGAGGAGACCGACGCCATCGTGTTCGTCGTCTCCGAGGAGACGTCCACGATTTCCGTGGCGCGATTCGGGAGTCTGGAGCAGGGGCTGACGCCGGAGCGCGTCCGCGAGCTGCTCGCCACCCCCGCATCGCGCGCCTGAGCACCAAACGGCACCGTCGGACCCCTAAGGCCGGGCCCTACAGTTGCTCGGCATCCCCGCGTAGATTTGAAGGTTATGACGTTCCCGGAGCTTCCGGCCCGGCTCGCCCAAGCGCGTGAGGCGATCGCCCGGCACCAGACGCTCGGGGGGTGGCGCCATCCGGTGACCAT
>DATHMJ010000447.1:0-6207 GCA_035487215.1 Gemmatimonadales bacterium | reverse complement strand
CCTCGGCCGAATCGCCCAGTTCGCCAAGGACCCGGATATCTCAGCGCGGCTGGCCGGCCTGACCGAGCCCGACCAGTTCCTGGCACTGCTCGACGAAAAGGGCGTATAGGGGAACCGACGGGCCCCTGCCGACGTTTGGTGGGAGCCAGGAACCCTTACTCGGAGAAATCGCAATGCCCGCCACCCGTTTAGAGACCGCCGTGTTTGCCGGCGGATGCTTTTGGTGCCTCGAGGCCGTGTTCGAGCGGATCAAGGGCGTGGAGCGGGTCGTCTCCGGCTACACCGGCGGCACGATGGCCGACCCGACGTACGAGGCCGTGTGCACCGGGGTCACCGGCCATGCCGAGGCCTTGCAAGTGACGTTCGATCCCACAGTGATTTCCTATCGCGACCTGGTGGAGATCTTCTTCGCGTTTCACGACCCGACCACGCTGAATCGTCAGGGTCCCGACGTCGGCACCCAGTACCGGTCGGCGATTTTCTATGGGGACGAAGCGCAGGCGCGGACGGCGAGAGAGGTCATCGCGGATCTGGAGGGGAAGCGCGTGTTCGGCGCCCCGATCGTAACCCAGGTAACGCCGCTCACCGTTTTCCACCCGGCGGAGGCGTATCACCAGGGCTACTTCACGCGGCACCCGGAGCGGATGTACTGCCAGGCCATGATCGAGCCCAAGGTGGCGAAGCTGCGGAAGGAATGGTCCTCCCGCTTCAGGGAGACGGCTGGGACCGCACCCGCGCGGCCCTGAGCGCCACCTCCCGTCCCCAGGCTGATCCCAGCTCGCCGATCAGCCATTCCACGTCATTCGTGAACGCTACGATATCCTCGCGTTGATTCGGCTCCTCCCGGAGGGCCCGCGCCCGCGCGCGGATCTCCTGGACTCGCGGACCGACGGCGCGCGTCACCTTGGCCCACACCAGATCGTCGATGTCGCGCGGGAGCGCCGGCATGGCACGCGGAGTCACGTCCCCCCCGCTCAACACGTTCTCCACCTTCCGTACGGTCGTGTCCGCCGTCTCACCCACCCAGGTGGCGCCGGTCTCCACGAACGAGCCGAGCCGCGCGGCCGCATCGGCGATCTCTTCCGCCGTGGCTTTGGGAAGAATGGCCCGGAGCAGTTTGGTCAGTGAATCGGGCATGGCGTCACTCCCACTCGATGGTCGCCGGGGGCTTCGAGCTGACGTCGTACACCACGCGGTTGACCCCCCGCACTTCGTTGGCGATGCGGTTGGCGGCGCGCGCGAGGACCTCCGGAGGGAACGGGTACCAGTCGGCGGTCATCCCATCCCGGCTGGTGACCGCCCGCAGCGCCACGACCTGATCGTAGGTCCGGAAGTCCCCCTGCACGCCCACCGAGCGGATCGGCAGCAACACCGCGAACGCCTGCCAGATCGAATCGTAGAGCCCGGCCGCGCGGATCTCCTCGATGTAGATGTGATCGGCGCGCCGCAGCACGTCGAGTCCTTCGGGGGTGATCTCACCGACGATGCGGATGGCCAGCCCCGGGCCGGGGAACGGGTGGCGCCCCACCATCTCCTCCGGCAGACCCAACTCCCGCCCCACTTGGCGGACCTCGTCCTTGAACAGCTCCCGCAGCGGCTCGAGCAACTTGAACGGCAGCCGCTCGGGCAAGCCGCCCACGTTGTGGTGGGTCTTGATGGTGACCGACGGCCCACCGCGCGGCGAGAATGACTCGATCACGTCCGGATAGAGTGTTCCCTGCACCAGCCAGCCCACTCCGGAGCCGACCTTGCGGGCCTCGGTCTCGAAGACCTCGATGAACGTATGCCCGATGCGCCGCCGTTTTTCCTCGGGATCGGTGACGCCGACGAGCCGCTCGAGAAACAGCTTGGAGGCATCGGCCACGCGGAGGTCGATGCCTAAGTGCCGGCGGAAGGTCGTCTCCACCTGCTCGCGCTCGTGCAGGCGAAGCAGACCGTGGTCCACGAAGATGCAGGTGAGCCGGTCGCCGACGGCGCGGTGCACCAACACCGCAGCCACCGATGAATCCACCCCTCCCGACAACCCGCAGATCACCCGCTCTTTGGCGCCCACCAGGCTTCGAATCCGCTCGATCTCGGACTCGATGAAGTGTCCCGGCGTCCAATCGGGCGCGCAGCCGCAAATGTCGAAGAGGAACGTGTTGAGCATCTCGCCGCCGCGAGGCGTGTGCGCCACTTCGGGATGGAACTGCACGCCGAAGAGCGGCTGCTCGCGGTGCTCGAATGCCGCGATGGGCGAGTTATCGCTGCACGCGGTGACCGTGAACCCGGGCGGTGGCGCATCCACGTGGTCGCCGTGGCTCATCCAGACCGGCGTCTCCTCGCCGTGGCCAAAGCCCTGGAAGAGCCTGCCGCCCAACACCCGCACGTCCGCCCGGCCGTACTCACGCCGGTTGGCCCGCACGACCTTGCCGCCGGCCAGATGCGCGAGCAGCTGCATGCCGTAGCACAGACCGAGCACCGGAATGTTGCTGTCGAGCAGCGACCGGTCGGCGGTGGGCACGTCGTCGTCGTAGACCGAGTTGGGACCCCCGGACAGAATGATGCCCTTGGGCTTCCACTGCCGGATCCATTCGACCGTGCGCGAAGGCGGATGGATCTCGCAGTAGACGTGAGCCTCCCGCACCCGTCGCGCGATGAGCTGGGTGTACTGCGACCCGAAATCGATGATCAGAATGCCGTCGTGGTGCTTGCTCACGGTGCCTCGGCGAGTTGGGCGTCGGCGCGCTCCCCGCGGTAGAGGTCCTCGATCGATTCCCGCTCGCGCGCGATCCACCACCGGTCGCCGTCGACGATGACCTCCGCCGCCCGCGGCCGGGAGTTGTAATTGGAGCTCATGACGAATCCGTAGGCGCCGGCGCCGAGCACGGCCAGCCGGTCGCCGCGCTCGAGGGGCGGCAGCACCCGGTCGAGTGCGAGGAAGTCGCCGGTTTCGCAGACGGGCCCGACGACGTCGACGGGAACCGAGGTGCCTCCGCGCGCCTCCAGCTCGACGATCTCGTGATAGGCCTGGTAGTGGCTCGGCCGGACCAGATCGTTCATCCCGGCGTCGACGATCACCAAGTCCTTGCCGCCCGAATGCTTCCGCGAGAGGACCTCGGTGAGCAACAACCCGGCGGTGCCGACGAGATAGCGACCCGGCTCCAGCACGAGTATGAGCCCGCTTTCCCGGATGCGAGGCAAGACCGCGTCGACCAGCGTCGCCGGGGCGAGCGGCTCCTCGTCGCGATAGCGAATACCCAGCCCTCCGCCGATGTCCAGCGCCTTGAGGGTGGTCACCCCGGCGCCACGGAGCGCCGCCACCAGCTCGAGCAGCCGCTCAACCCCTTGGTGGTAGGGACGAGGGTCGAGGAGCTGGCTTCCGATGTGCATCGCCAGCGTATCCAAGGTGAGCCGGCGGTGCCGGCCGATCTCGAGCGCGAGAGGAAGGACCTGGTCGACGGGGACACCAAACTTGATCCCGCCTCGGCCGGTCGCGATGTAGGGATGCGTGTCGGCCGTGACGTCCGGGTTCACCCGGATCCCCACTCGCACGGTGCGACTCTGTCGTTCGGCAATGACAGCGAGGGCCGCCAGCTCCGCGGCTGACTCCAGGTGCACGTGTCCCACGCCGCCTTCCACTGCGGTGGCCAGCTCGGCGTCGGACTTGCCGACGCCACTGAAGACGATGCGGTCGGCGGGAAACCCGGCGGCGAGCGCACGGGCCAGCTCGCCACCGGACACGATGTCGGCGCCGGCGCCGAGGTCACGGAAGGCGCGCAGCACGCCGAGGTTGGCGTTGGCCTTGATCGCGAAGCAGATCCGGTGGGGGATGCCGCTGAGCGCAGCGTCCAGGACCTCGTAGCGCGCCCGGATTACGGACAGGTTGTACAAGTAGAGTGGTGTCCCGACCTGCTCCGCGATCTCGCTGAGGCGCGTGCTTCCCATCAGGAGCGAGGCACCGACCCGCTCGAGCCCGGCTTCCCTTAGTAGGCTTTGGCCCACACCGCCTCCGCTTCGCTCGGCCGGCCGCACCACATGCAGGTGGTCGGCGGTGTCGGCGAGCGGAATTCCTCGTCGGGCAGCACTCGGATCGTCGCCTTGGTCTGGTCCTTGATTTCCGCCTCGCACGCGCTGTTCCCGCAGAAGCCCCCGTAAGCGAAGCCCCCGTCGCGCCCCATGAACTCGAGGAACTGTTGCTTGGTCGCCCCACGGATGGTGTTCGCGTCGCGCCGCGCCGTGGCCGTCGCGAGCAGCTCCGCCTGCATCTTGTCCATCTCGGTGAGGAGCTGCTCGCCGATGCCGCCGATCGGCAGCGCTTCTTTCTTCCCGCCGGTGCGGCGCGCGAGCATCGCGGTGCCTGCGGCGACGTCCCGGGGACCGATCTCGAGTCGGAAGGGCGCACCGCGACCCTCCCACTCGTAGTACTTGGCTCCCGGCTTGACCCCTTCTCGTGCATCGACGTGCGCGCGGATGCCGACCGCCACCAGCGCCCGGCGCACGAGGTCGGCCGACTGAAGCACCTGGGTTCGCTCGTCGTCGGTCTTGTAGATGGGGACGATCACCACCTGGTACTGCGCCAGCCGCGGCGGGCAGACGAGTCCGGCGTCGTCGCCGTGCGTCATGATGAGCGCGCCGACCAGGCGGGTCGAGACCCCCCACGATGTGTTCCAGACATGGTCCAGCTCGCCGGAGGCGGTCTGGAAGGTCACCTCGAAGGCGCGCGCGAAATTCTGCCCCAAGTTATGGCTGGTGCCGGCCTGGAGCGCTTTGTTGTCTTGCATCAGGGCTTCGCAACTGTAGGTGCGGAGCGCGCCCGCGAACCGCTCGCTGTCGGTCTTGCGACCGGTCACGACCGGCATCGCCATCCACTCCTCCATGAAGCCGCGATACACCCCCAGCATCCGCAGCGTTTCCTCCTCGGCTTCGGCCTCGGTGGCATGGGCGGTATGGCCCTCCTGCCAGAGGAATTCGGTCGTCCGCAGGAACAAGCGGGTCCGCAGCTCCCACCGCACGACGTTGGCCCACTGGTTGATCAGGAGCGGCAGATCGCGATAGCTCTGGATCCACTTGGCATACATCGCGTAGATGATCGTTTCCGACGTCGGGCGGATGACGAGCGGCTCCTCCAGCTCCTTGCCGCCCCCGTGGGTGACGACCGCGGTCTCGGGCGCGAACCCCTCCACGTGCTCCGCCTCCCGCGAGAGGAAGCTTTGGGGAATGAACAGCGGGAAATACGCGTTCTGGTGACCGGTTTCCTTGAAGCGCGTGTCCAGCGCCCGCTGCATCTGCTCCCAGATCGCGTAGCCGTTCGGCCGGATGACCATGCAGCCGCGAACCGGACTGTAATCCGCCAGCTCGGCCTTCATGATCAGCTCGTTGTACCAGGCGCTGAAGTCGGTGGCGCGGGGCGTGAGAGCTTTGGTTTCAGCCATGACGATACGGTGCTGGGTGATTGTCCATAATTTCCGCGGCGACGGCATCCCGCGGCACGGCGCGCTGAGCCTTCGCCTTGTCTCGCTCTTGGAGGTTCCGGAGAACGACCTCGCCGCGGGCCCATTCGTCGGGGCCTACGACCACCGCATAGCGCGCGCGCCGAGCGGCCGCCAGGTCGAGCTGCTTGCGAAGCGGACCCGCGGCGAGCGGGTACTCCACTCGAAGCCCGGCATCGCGCAGGTCGTGCGCCAGCGCCAGCACTCGGGGCAGGTCCGCTTCCGTCGCCGCGGCGACGAACACGTCGAGCCCCACGGTCGCCGCGGGACCGAGGCCCCGCTCCTTCAAGAGCTCGGCGAGCACGACGTCGCCCATCCCGAATCCCAGCGCAGGCAGGTCGACGCCGCCCAGCGCGGCCAGCAGCGTGTCGTACCGGCCACCGCCACAGATGGCGCGGAGGGTGCGGCCCGCGTCGAACAGCTCGAACACGGTTCCGGTGTAATAAAGAAGTCCCCGCACGATCGAGAGATCGACGTCGACGAATTCGGCCAGCCCCATCGCCTCGAGCGCCGCGTACGTCGCCCTGAGTGGAGCGGCAGCGGCCCGTGCGGCGTCGGAGCGCGCCAATTCCGCCTCGAGGCCAGCCCAGCCCTTGATCTGCGAAATCTCCATGAGGTCGGTGACCGTCGCCGGCGCGACGGCTGATGCCTCCGACGTGAATCGATCGATCTCGTCACGGCGCAACCGCTCGATCCTATCGATGAACTGGTATGCCGCCGCAAGCGCAGCACTGGG
>DATHMJ010000446.1:0-2758 GCA_035487215.1 Gemmatimonadales bacterium | reverse complement strand
CGATATCGTTGCGGAAGAGTTTCCCGGCGAAGTTGATCCGGTGGGCCGCTTCGCGGCTCAGCCGGCGGGCCTCGGCAAAGGTGGGCGCGACCGCCGTGACGTTCAACACTCGGCCGCCCGCCACTCGCAGCATGCCGGCGTCGTCCACGGTGGTTCCCGCGTGGAACACTGTAACGCCGGAGGGCAGGTCCTCCGGGATCGAGATCGCAGCGCCCTTCTCCGGTCGGTCAGGGTAACCCTGCGCCGCCAACACCGTCGTCACCGCGGCCCCGCTCCGGACCCGGACCGGTGTCGGCGGCTGGCCCTCGGCCACCCGCCGGAACCCTTCGGTAAGTCCACTCGTCACAAGAGGCAGCACCGCCTGGGCTTCCGGGTCGCCAAGGCGGCAGTTGAATTCCACGACCCACGGCGTCCCGGCGTGGTCCACCATCAGACCGGCATACAGCACTCCGGAGAACGGTGCTCCGCGGCGCCGAAGCTCCTCCAGAACGGGCTCGTACACTTCCCGCCGAGCCCGTTCGAGCAGCACCGGGCTCGCCAGCGCGACCGGACTGTAGGCGCCCATGCCGCCCGTGTTCGGACCTCCGTCGCCCTCGAGCAGCCGCTTGTGATCCTGTGCAGCGGGTAAAAACTCGAAATCGGTGCCGTTGGTGAGAGCAAGGAGGGAAAGCTCTTCGCCCTCGAGGAAGGCCTCGACCACGATGGTCCGTCCGGCCTGCCCGAACGCCCCGTCTCCCAGCATTGCGGTCACGACCTCGCGAGCCTCGGCTCGGGTCGAGCAGACGACCGCACCTTTCCCGGCCGCGAGCCCCGATGCCTTCACCACCAGGGGCTCGGGATGACGATCGACCCACGCCAGGGCGGCGACCGGCTCGGTGAACGTCCGACTCGGCGCTGTCGGTACGCCCGCGGCGGTCATCACGTCTTTCGCGAACGCCTTGGATGCCTCGATGGCGGCGGCGCCGGCGCCAGGGCCCATCACCGCCCGGCCTTCGGCGCGCAGTCTATCGGCGAGACCAAGCGCGAGCGGGACCTCGGGACCCACTACGGTGAGATCGATGCCGAGCATGTCGGCCGCATCGGCCAGCCGATCGATGTCGTCGGCGGGGATCGGAAGATTTCGGGCGACCGACGCCGTACCCGGATTCCCTGGAGCACAATGGATGTCGGCGTCCGGATTTTCCCGGCGAAGAGCCCAGCAGAGAGCGTGTTCCCGACCACCCCCTCCGACGACGAGAATCCTCACCGGCGCTGAGCCGAGCGGAATGCCTCGGCCGCGCGCTCCGCGGCACGCCGGGCCGCATCCGCCACCGCTCCGGCAAACTCCCGGGCTTCCGCCGCATAGTGGCTGCCGGCCGCGCTCAGGTCCTCCGCTAGTGGCCGCTCCTGCTCTTGCTGCCCGCGACGGACGTACTCCCCGCGCAGGATGCGGTCGTACTCGCCGCTCCCAACCCACTGCTGCAGCTCGGCCGCGCGAATCGTGTTCATCGGGTGGGTGAGCGCGAGCGTATTCAGAATCTTGTAGACGGCGTCGAAGCCCTCCTTGCTGGCGAGGTATTCGTTCGCCTGGACCATAAATGCGTCGACGCTCAGCTGGCCGCTGTTGATCTGGCCCCGGGTGCCGCCCGCCATCTTCATGAACAGGCGCTGCGACGCGACCACGTCCTGGCTTCCCAGCAAGCCCGCGCGGTCGGCGGACAGCTCGGACTTGCGGGCCCACTCGAGAATGGCCAGACGGATCGGGAAGAGCGCGATGCCCGCCAGAATCGGGAGGGCGGACAGGCCGATGCTCAGGAGAATCTCGGCGATCGTCCGGTACAGGGCATGGCCACTGACCACGTGCCCCATCTCGTGGGCCAGTAGCACGCGGAGCTCGTCGTCGTCGAGCATCTCGAGCGCGGCGGAGTGGACCACGATGAAGGGGTCGTCCACGCCGTAGGCGCCCGCGTTGAAGACGGGCGTCTGCGACACGTACAACTCGGGCACTTTCGGCCAATCGAACGTGCCGGCGACCTCGGCCTGAAGGGTCCAGAGTTTGGGAAACTGGGCGGCCCCCGCACGAACGGCGTTGCCCTGAAAGAGCAAACGGATCCCGCGTTCGCCTCCGAGGAATCCGATCACCTTGCGGACGACGTCGTCGAAACCCGGGACGGCCCGGAGTGACTGCAGGGCCGCCCGATCGGCCGGGTGCTCCCAAGAGACGGCCGCAATCTCGGGAAAACGCTGGCGGGGACGCGGCGCGGGGATGGTCATGGTCGGCTCACGGCTGGGGGTGTCCTATCCTACGCTTCGCTGAGCGGATGGTTTCAACCTGAAACTGCGGCTCATCGGCTCGCGTCCAATGCCTGCTCCAGGTCCGCGATCAGGTCCTCGGCATCCTCGCAACCACAGCTCAATCGCACGAGGCTGTCCGTCAGGCCCATCGCCTCGCGAAGCGCTGGCGGGACCGAGGCATGAGTCATCGATGCCGGGTGTCCGATCAGACTTTCTACGCCACCCAGCGATTCTGCCAGCGCGAAGACGCGAACCGACTCCGCGAAGCGCTGGGCGCGCGGCGGGCTCCCGAGGTCGATGGAGATCATGCCGCCATAACCGGTCATTTGGCGACACGCGAGATCATGCTGTGGGTGAGACGGCAGGCCTGGATAATAGAGTTTGGCTATCTCGCGGCGTCCGGCGAGCCATTGCGCGACCCGGCGGCCGTTCGCGTCGTGCTGTCGCATGCGGAGCGCGAGCGTCTTGATGCCGCGGAGTGCGA
>DATHMJ010000445.1:0-2293 GCA_035487215.1 Gemmatimonadales bacterium | reverse complement strand
CCCAGCACAATCCAGTTGATCGTGTCCCCCTGCCGCCCCGACAGCCGGTCGGCGCCGGCAAACACGAGCTGAATCCCCGCGCACACCACGACGGCGAACGGCTTGAGCCATCGGGTGCGCCCGCCGAGGCGATAGTAGAAGAACGAGCTGAGGCGCTGGCCCACCGTTCCCAGCGTGCCGGTCGTCGGGCTCACCTCCACCACCTCGAAGCCAACCTTCCCGAACAGGTAGCGCAAGCCGTACTTGGTGTAGCGGTAAAAGTCGTACGGCTCCTCATGCAGACCCCAAGTCTGCGGAGTCGTGAGGAGCAGCACGCCGCCCGGGGCGATGATGCGATGGACCTCACGGAGAAAATCGGCCGGCTCCGGCACGTGCTCGAGCACTTCGGTGCAGAGCACCGCGTCAAACGCGCCGCTCCGGAAGGGGAGCGCTTCGCCGAACGCGGTCACGTCCGCCTCGCTGCCCGGCGTGAAGGTGCGATTGGTCTCGGTGCCGAAGTACGGGAGGGCGTCAGGGAAGAGACGGCGGTAGGGCTTCTTGCCGCAGCCGATGTCGAGAACCCGGCCGCGTACGGCGCTCCGGTGCCGCGCGAGACCGCGCTCGAGGGTGGAGTGGACGATGTGAAACGGATCGAGCCAGGTGCGCTTGATGCGGGCGAGAAGCGTTCCCGCCACTAACCGCCCCCCGAGCCGTCGCGCGAGCGGAGCGGCAACACTCGACCGATCCCGCGCCGCGCCTCGGCCCATGCGGCCTCCATGTCCGCTCGGCCCTCGGTGTCGGTGCGGTTCCACTGCCTCACGGCCTCGCCAAAGTAGGCCATCGCCATGCCGATGAGGAGGCTGCTCACTGCCGCGAGCAAAACGAGGAGCTTCCGCTCGGGGAAGGATCGACGCACCGGCACGGTGGGCGGCTCGACGATGGTGAGGAGCGGCGTATCGTTCACTTCATCCGTCCGCGCGTTCTCGTAGTCGCGGCGGACATTGTTCAAGACCTCGGTGATTTGGTCCAGACGGGCCTGCCGCCGCCGGGACTCGAACAGCAGCGCCGGCGCGTCCTGATACTGGCGGTTGGCCTCGAAGAAGGTCTTGAGGCTGTCCTCGATCTCCCGCTCCTGCTTCTGCAGCTCCGTCAGGCGGTTCTCGAGAAACTTCCGCCGGTTCCGCGCGCTGGTCTGCCGCCGCACCGTGTTGAACTGGTCCAGCTCCTGGACGAACCAGCCCGCCACCTCGGTCGACGCGGCTGGCGCATTGAGCGCGACCCGGAGCGTGACCGTACCCGTCTCTCGGTTTACCTCAGTGGTCACCCGCCGCATCATGAAGCGCCGGGCGGAGTAGAGACTGTCGCCGTGAGTCTTGCCCCCCGCGTCTATCCACTCGAGCAGCGTCGGGCCCGTCGCGCCGGCGTGCTCGACGGACGTGAGCCGGCGGGCGAGGACGTCGTCTAGCGTCGACTGGGTGGTCACAAGATCGGCGTACAGCTTGGGCGACTGGGCCCCGGCGCCGGCCGCGAGCCCGGCCAGTCCGGCCAGTCCGCCCAGCGCGGCGCCCGCGCCACCCTGCGGGCTGGCGGTGCGGCTCTCGGGAAGCACGATCGCCTCGGACGTGTAGCGTGACGGCACCACGAACACCAGCACGATCGTGAGCGCCACCACGAGCGTCGGGAACAGCATCGTCCACCGCCAGCGGCGCAGGAACACCGCCCCCAGCATCAGGGGGCGAAGCTCCGCGCCGAGCGGACGGTCACCTGTGGGATTGGTCACGTGAGATAGGTCCCCGCTGCGCGATAGGCCTCACTCAGAACGCGGCGCCACCACGTCTCATGGGCAAGATACCACCGGACGGTCGCGTCGAGCCCGGCCGCGAAGTCATGCCGCGGCCGCCAGCCAAGCTCGCTCCGGATTCGGGTGGTATCCATCGCATACCGGCGGTCGTGGCCCGGCCGGTCGCGAACGAAGCTGATCAGCGACTCGGGCTTGCCCAGGGCGCGGAGCAGTCGCCGCACCACATCCAGATTGGGCAGCTCACTACTGCCGCCGACATTGTAGGTGGCGCCGATTCGGCCGCGCTGCAGCACGGTCCACAACGCCTCCGCGTGGTCCTCCACGTACAGCCAATCCCGCACGTTGAGTCCGTCTCCATACACCGGAAGCGGTTGATCCTGGAGCGCGCGCGTGATCATGAGCGGGATCAGCTTTTCGGGAAACTGGAACGGACCGTAGTTGTTGGAGCAGCGGGTGACCACCGCGGGCAAGCCGAACGTCTCCACGTACGATCGGACCAGCAGGTCCGACGCG
>DATHMJ010000444.1:0-2022 GCA_035487215.1 Gemmatimonadales bacterium | reverse complement strand
GAGAATCGGACCACGTCGCCTTGGCGGACGGCGGGCGCGGCCGGCTCGATCGCGAGCGACACGGGCACGGCCGTCGTGACGGCGACCATCGTCGTGCCGTGGACGGAACCGGCCGAAGCCGTGAGCGTCGCTCGGCCAGCTCCACGAGCATCGAGCAAGCCTCCTCGGCTCACGCGCACGACCGCCGGGTTGGTGCTGGTCCACGTCACCTGGTCGTCGCGCTCGTCGCCGGTTGACGTGAGCACCTTGGCACCGAGCTGCAGCCGTTGCCCCGGAACCAGGCGTGCCGGATGCGGTCCGATCGCCACGCTCGTTGCCGGGCCGGGCAGCATGCGGACAGTGATTTCCTGGATCACCGGCTTCGCACCCTGCACGATCGCCGACGCCGTGACCTCCATGGTCCCCGGCGCCCCCGCGCGAAACATCCCCTCCTCGTCCACCGAGGCACCCTGAAGGCCCTTTTCGTGGAACGTGATCTTCGCATCGGGGACGGGATTGCCGCTGGCATCGAGGGCCTGGGCCGTCAGCTTGAGGGAGTCGCCGACCGCGACCTCGGGCCGAGCCGGCGAGACCACGAGCCGGGCAACGGCGGGTTGCTGACCCGCGAGCGGACCGACCGCCGACAGCAGGAGGGCCGCCAGCGCCAGCATGTTCTTCATGGGTGTCATTCCCTTGCGTGTTTGATCGGTGAGTTCCATCATCCTAGCGCCGCCGCCAACCCCGTGCGCTCTCGCCAAAGCTGCGTGCCGCGCACGCACTCCGGAAGGGCGCCCTCCTCACCCCTTGAGATGCCGATCGCACGCCTCCTGGATCGCGTAGGCCTCCACCGTCCCGAGCTGCGCGCGTGGGCCATGTACGACTGGGCCATTTCGGCGACTCAGGTCGGAATCGTCACGGCCATCTTCCCCATCTACTACGTCAAGGTTGCGGGAGCCGGACTTCCGGAGAGTCAGGCAACCGGGCACTTGGCGACCGCCAACACGGTCGCCCTGGCCTTCGTCGCGCTGCTGTCGCCCATTCTGGGGGCCGTGGCGGACTACGCCGGCGCGAAGAAGCGGTTTCTCGCGGCGTTCATGGCCCTGGGCATCGCGGCGATCGCCTCGATGTTCTTCATCCATCGCGGAAACCTCCTGCTCGCCTCGGCCCTGTTCGTCCTGGCGCTGGTGGGCGCGACGGGGAGCTTCGTGTTCTACGAGGCGCTGCTGCCGCATATCGCGTCCCGGGACGAAGTGGACCGAGTCTCGACGGCGGGGTACGCGCTGGGCTACGTGGGCGGCGGGGTGCTGCTGGCGATCAATCTGGCCTGGATTCAGCGGCCCGATTGGTTCGGCCTGCCGAGCGGACCGGGGTTGCCCGAGCCGGCCGCGACGCTGCCCGTCCGTCTTGCGTTCATCTCGATCGCGGTGTGGTGGGCCGTGTTCTCCATCCCCCTGTTCCGGACGGTGGCCGAGCCGGCGCGGCGGCTGGAGAGCGATGAGCGGCGGGGGGAGAATCCGGTATGGGTGGCCTTGGTGCGGCTGCGGGAGACGTTCCGGGAGCTGCGCGGCTTCCGTCAGGCCTCGGTGTTCCTGCTTGCCTTCCTGGTGTATAACGACGGGATCCAAACCATCATCAAGATGGCCACGGCCTACGGCACGGAGCTGGGGATCGGCCAGGGTCCGTTGATCACCGCAATCCTGCTGGTCCAATTCGTGGGCATCCCCTTCTCCTTCCTCTTCGGGATGCTGGCCGGGCGGATCGGCGCGAAGCCGGCGGTTTTCCTGGGTCTGTCGGTCTACACCGTGATCAGCATTCTCGGCTACTTCATGCGCACCGCGACGCATTTCTTCATTCTGGCGCTTCTCGTCGGCGTTGTGCAGGGTGGGACGCAAGCCCTCAGTCGTTCGTTGTTCGCGGCCATGACACCGCCCCACAAATCGGGGGAGTTCTTCGGGTTCTTCAGCGTATTCGAGAAGTTCGCCGGCATCTTCGGCCCGCTGTTCTTCGCCATTGCCATCGCGCTTACCGGATCGAGCCGAGTGG
>DATHMJ010000443.1:0-2328 GCA_035487215.1 Gemmatimonadales bacterium | reverse complement strand
GCGGGGATCGAGGCAGGAGCACAGACCCTCTAACGCCTCGACCGGGAGCCGGCCCAGCGCGCGCGAGGCTTCGCCCCGCTCCTCCGGCTCGCCCTCGCGGATCCGATCGACCAGCGCGGACGCCGCCCGTTCGTCGCCCAGTCGGCCGAGCGCGCGGCAGGCGGCGGCCCGCACACCCACCTCGTCATCGGCGAGCCGAGTGAGAATGCCGTCCAAGTCCTCGGGCTCGAAGGCACCGGCCGTGAGGATCCCGCGCCGAACGCGCGGATCCCGGTGCGTGAGCAGTCCGGCGACCTCGGTTCGACCGAGCTGTGCGTGGCGCCGCCACAGCACCTCGATCCAATCCAGGTCGGGCTCGCCGGCGCGGCGGAGCACCAGCGGATAGAGGCTGCGCACGCGCCCGGTGAGAATGACGCCCACCGCGGCTCGCGCCAGCGTCTCTCGCTCGGCCTGCGCCTCGTCGCCCGCCGCGCCCAGCACCTCGCGGCGGCATTCAGCCTCGGCTTCCACGGTACGGAGCAGCTCACCCAGGAAGGCGGACACACCGTCGGGGCCGCGATCCCGCTCCGATTCGCGCGCGAAGCGCACGCCGGCCTCGGTGGGATCAGGATGGAGATCGAGAACCACGCCGGCGGCTTCGAGAATCGCGTCGCGGAGCGGACGCTCGCGGACCCGGATCAGGAGGTCGAGCAGCGGGTCGAGCGACTCCGGGGCGGCGATGCGCAGGAGCGAGCGCACGGCCTGCTCCGCGACGAAGCTGTCGGGGACGAGGGCGAGCAGCGGCTCGCCCGCCGCGGGATCGCCGATTTCGCCCAGGGCGGTCACCGCGGCGAGCTGGAGCCAGAGATTGCCGCGCAGCAGCTCGAGCAGCGCGGGGACCGCGTCCGCGTTGCGCAACCGGCCCAGCGCCTCGACCGCGGCCTGGGAAACGTTCGGGTCGGCGTGGTGGAGCAAGGGGAGGATCCCGGACGTCGCCTTCGGGTCCCCCACCCGCGCCAGGATCTGGAGCGAGAACATCACGAGCTCCGCGTCCGGCGACCGCAACAGCTCGGTGAGATACGGGACGGCGTACGGTCCTTGCCGCTCGAGCGCCGCGAGGGCTCCGTTGCGGCGAGCCGCGTTGACGCCGTCGGCCACCAGGCGACCGAGCGTCTGCGGCTCGACGTGGCGGGTGGCGAGCCGGATCGCCTGCTCGCGAACCGACGTGGTCTCGTCCTCGAAGGCCGCGAGAATCAGCGCCTCTTTCTCCGCGCCGGTGGCGGAGTTCAGCCGGGCAAGCCGGTCGGCGGTCGTGGCGGTGGACACGGGCATCAGAAGCTCACGCGGGAAGCTGGAACGTTTCGACCCGCTGCTTGAGCAGCTCGGACTCGCCGGCCAGGGTCTTGGCCGCGACGCTCATCTGCTCGACCGCCACGAGGTTCTGCCGGGACACGAGCGCCACCGACTCGACCGCCTTCACCACCATCTCTCCGCCCCGCTTCTGCTCCGACACCGCCTCGGACATCTGGTGCGTGAGGTGGTTCATCTTCTGCGCGGCGCCGGTAATCTCCTTGGCGCCCGCGGCGTTCTCGCGCACGGAGGCCGCGATCTGCCGGGTGAGCGTGGCCATGCTTCCGGCCATGCGCAGCACTTCCTTGGCGCCCACGGCGTGCTCCTCGGTGGCGCGGGCCGCCTCGCCGACAAGGTGCGAGGTCTTGTCGATCGAGGCGACGATCGCACCGAGGACACCACCCATTAGGTTGACGGCCGCGCGCGTCTCCTGCTGAACCGACTCGATCACGGAGCCGATCTCCTGGGTCGCCGCCACCGAGCGCTCGGCCAGACGGCGGACTTCGTCCGCCACCACCGCGAACCCGCGTCCCGCCTCGCCCGCCCTCGCGGCTTCGATCGCCGCGTTGAGCGCGAGCAGGTTGGTCTGGTCGGCGATGCCTTCGATGACCTTGACGATCTTGCCGATTTCCTCCGACTGGCTGCCGATCGAGTTGATCGAGGTTTGGAGCTGCTCCCCGTTGCCCTTGGCTTCGACGACCGATTGCTGGGACACCTCATCCACCATGTGCACGCGGGACGCGATCGAGCCGATGTTGTCGATCATCGTGGTGAGCCGCGACATCGCTTCCTCGACCGCCTGCAACAGCGCTTCCCCGTTCTGGGAGGTCTGCACGAGCGTCGCGCTCATCTGCTGAATGGACGACGAGGTCTCGTCCACGTTCGCCGCGAGGGCCTCGGCGTTCCGGGCGAGCGCCTGCATCTGCGCGGCCATCTGGACCATGGTCGCGGACGTCTGCTCGGTGGAGCTGGTCTGCGCCTCCGCGCCCTTGGCCATCT
>DATHMJ010000442.1:0-8028 GCA_035487215.1 Gemmatimonadales bacterium | reverse complement strand
GTGGCGAAACTGGGCGGGGACCATCAGAACGGGCCGAGCGGAGCGTCCAGGCTCCCTCGGCCTTTCGTGTGTGTCCCAGCCGCGAAGGCTCACGCGCTCGCCCCGCCGTCGCCCTGGACGTAGCGGTCCAGGCCGTCCACGCGGCGGGCGTGGGCGCGCCGGTTCACCCGGTGGAAGTAGCGCTCCGTCTCCTGCACGCTCGAAGCGACAGCATGGTGCTGTACTTCACGGCTCTTGGCCGGTGCCCGTCTTAAGGTCCTGGCCGCGGGGCGCCGATACTGCGTCGGGGCTTCCTGCAGACGTCACACGGTCCGCCGGGCTTCACGTGGAGCACGTCGGGTCGCGCGAAGGCGTCCTCCACGGCTGCCCGCACCGATCCTAGGGAGAACGCTGGCGAGCCGCGTTGCCGGAGCTGGAGCACGAGGCAGTCGGCACAGTAGAACTTCCCAGCCTCCTCCCTTCGCCGGAAGAACCCCTCTAGCAGCGCGAATCGGGTCAGCGCCGCGTCGTCGCCCATGTCAGCAGAACGGCGCGCACCCCTTGGGTCCGCGATCATGCTCAGAAGGCACGGCGAGGACGTGACGGGGCACCTCAGGGTCTGGATCTCGGAAGTCCGGCGCCTCGATCGCCAGCCACAGCCCGAATACCAGAACTAGGATGCGGAGTAACCGCCCGACCCGTAGCGCGCGCGCCTCATCCATGCCCGAGGTCTGACAAGCTAACGGCGCCACCACCCAGGAGACACCCATGCTCGCCTTCGTCGGGGTCGTCTTCGCTCTCCGCTTTGCGCTTGCCCCCGGTGAGCGGCGAATCCGAGCCCCGTGATCATTGTGCCCCAGAGGAGTAGCGTGGGGGGCTCTGGGACTGGCTCCAGAGCAGGATCGGCTCGGAAGATGCCCTCGCGGCCATCCGAGAGCGTCGCGCCAAAGACCAGTTGGCCGCGGTCATTCAGATCGATCCTGGAGAGACCCGCACCACCGCCCAGCCGTATCACCGTGGCGCCATCCAACACATCCCCGGTCCCGATGACTCGGTCAGCGGTCAGATCTGCCCCCGTGAAGATGCCCTCCCCTCCCGCGTCGAGGAAGCCTGAAAAGGCTACTGTGCCGCGGTTGTTGATATCGGTATTCACAAACAAGCTGAATCCCTCTCGCGTGTCGGCGATCGTGGTGAGCGTTTTGCCTGTGCCCAGAAACACCCCCTGGTCTCCTGACTTCAAGTCCCCCACGAACGCAACCTTCCCTTGATTGTTGATCTTCGGGAAGTCCTGTCCAAATCCACTGAAGATGCCGTCGGTGTCCGCAATAGCAGTCAGATTGCCACCACGGCCGGTGAACACGCCCGCCCCTCCCACCTTGAAACGCGCTGAGAAGGCGACGGTGCCGCGCGCGTTGATGGAGGTCCCATTATTGACAAACCCGTCGATGGTGCCCCGGTTGTCGGCGACGACGGTAAAGGGGGGCCCCGTGCCTTTCAGCACCTGAAGCTCTCCAGTCTTCAGCTCGGCGACGAAGGCTGACGTCCCCGCCCTGTTGAGGGAAGGGTCGGCGAAGCCCTCAAACGGCGGCAGAATGTTGTCGACGACCGGAGTCACGGCCCCTCTGGTGGCGGTGAAGATGCCCGTTCCTGCCGATGTGCCCGCCACGAACGCCACCGTGCCCCGTTGATTGATCACCGGGAAACCGAAGGAGCCAAACGGGCTCCCGACTCCTGTCTCGGCGATCGTCGTCACGGGTCCGCCACGGCCGGTGAACACGCCGAGCTGGCCGTTTGTGAGATCGGCTTCGAACGCCACGGTTCCGGCCGCATTGATCGAGGGATATACCCCGAAGCGACCAAAAGGGCCGGCGGTGTCGGCAATGTCGGTGAAGGTGTAGGACGTCGCGGCCGCGCTGCTGAACGCGCACAAGGCAGACAGGCCCGCCGCGATGAGGAGCCCGACACGTGGTCCGGCGCCGAAGGTAGGTCCGAGGGAGGAGGTCATGCTCGCCTCCGTTCGAAGCGCCCGGGACCGAACGTCCCCGTGCGCCAAGGGCCGTCCCCGACTGTGAAGAGAGGCCAAAGGCTAGGCGTCTAGAGTCCTGCTGTCAACTCTTTCTCTCTAAGCGCACCCTCACGGCGCAATTTCCGTTTCCGGCTGGCCGCGCAGCCAGGGAGCAGGGCCACCGTGAGGGCGAGGCAGGCCGCGAGCGGTCGGAGATATCTGACCATAAGGCCTCCCGCCAGTGAGTCAGCCTAGCCTACGGCGGCAGATGGGAGGGTCAATGGGGTCCCCGAAGGCCACCGGGTAGCCCCCCAGGGCGTTTCACAGGTCGCCGATTTCCGCGCTGGCCGGGCCCTGGAGAGCCTCTCAGGCCCCCAAATAAGGCTTGCATTCTTAAGTGTACCGTCAATAGCGTGGCTTGCCAGGAGGAAACAGGACATGCCGCCTGGCGCCCACCATTCATCCGAGTTTCTGTGGCGAGTCTCGGACATCGTCCAGCAGCATCGGGTCAGCGATCGCACCGTGCGCCGGATGATTGCAGCCGGAACTCTGCGGGTCGTGCGCCCACCGGGACTGCGCATCGTGCGGATTCCGGATTCCGAAATACGGCGACTATTCCACAGTCGGCCGGCGCGGCCAGCGGCGGGCGGGACATGACGAGCCCAAGCGACGACCTCGCGGGTCTGTTGGCCAGGCTCGTGGCGTTGTTCCGGGCCAGGTCCGCGGGGGTCGATCTCGCTGGAGTGGCCGCCGGCAGAACCAGTGCTGCGGCGAGTCCGTTGATGTTCGCCTCGGGCGCGTTGGACGTGGCCCCGGCGGCCTTGAGTCCAGTGGGCGCGGCGCGCTCAAGCGACATGAGCGCCGCCACCCCGCAGGCCGTGCAGACCGACCCGGCACCCGTGCCGGAAGTCACCCCGACTTCCGCGCCGATCAGCGCGAGCGACAGGGTGCGCACCGGCGGGTCCGAGGCGTTCAATGCGGCGAACGCAGCTGATCCCGCGTCCCTGGCGAGCGCGCCGCAGGATGCGCTGGTGCTACTCACCGCCGTGTCGAATCTCAGGTCGGCGCACGAGACGCTGCGGCTGGCTCAGGACATTGAGGACCTGTTCGCTGAGGATCAGCCGCCGCGGCTACCGCCGACGCCACCGACGATGAAGTTGCCGGCTGGGCGCGCGCGGCCCGCGCAGCCGCCGAAGGCTGCGCCGAGGACCGCCTCGCACCGCGCGCTGGCGCTCTCAGGTTCGCGCGGCCGACAGCAACAGCAACTCCAGCAGCTCCTGCTCAAGCTCCTCGGGGAGCGGACGGGCTAACACAGGCCCGCCGACCTCGGGTATGCGGCCCGACGGTCGGCGGCGAAGCAATGAAGGGACAGTCAAGTGACGCGGAACATACCACGCGCAACAACGCAGGCCTGGAAGAATCTCCCAGCTCGGCCGCCACGGGAGCGAGCGAGGCAGGCGTGGCACTTGCTGCGGGAGGGCGAGATCGCCCGGGCCCGTCGCCAGCGCGAGAATGCACGGAGCGCCGACCGTGCCTAGCGGGCGGCCGCATCTCCCACTTCGCCGGCAGGCCCAGGCCGCTCGCGCGCACGCCGAGCATGCGCTTGAGGCCACCCGCTGGCGCTGGTCGCGCCGGCTCTCGCTCTGGATCGATTGCCTCGTGATTCTCGAAGAGACGGAGCCGTGACGACCCTCTCGGTCGCCGCGCGCGACGCTCAAAAACGCGTTCGGCGTGGCGTGCGCCTCGCGCCAACGCGCCGAGGTGCTTCGAGCTGGTGCCTTTGATGAGCCCTCCGTCGGCACCGGTGGGGTGGACAGTCTCTGAGCGCGGGGCCCCTGTTGAACGCGCGTAAGATTTTGTTGTTGCCTCCCCGCAATCCGGGTGCTAGAAAAGTAGCGTTAGGTAACGTTCGTCGGCTGAATGCGGACAGCCGATGGGATGTGGGGGCCACTGGCCCTCTCCATGCGGGGACGTCCCGGGGAGAGGTTTCGGTGGCCGATTTATTTTCACCGCTCCGGCAAGCCCGGCTGCTGCATGGCCTCAGCCTTGATGAGGTCGCCAGCACCATCATGGTGTCTGGCGGTCACGTGTCGCGGCTCGAGCGCGGCTTCGCGGTATTGACTCCGGATCTCGCCCGCCGTTTCTCGAAACTCTACAAAATCAAGATTCGGCCAAGTCCCGTCGCCATGCCCTCGCGCGCGCGCCGGACCACACTCACGCAGTCGCGCCGCCCTGGGCGGCGCCCATGAATCGGTGGCTCGCGCACCTGCTCAGCCGAGCCTTCGACGGCAGTCTCGCCCCGGAGCACCGAGATGATCTCCGCCGGAGCGGCCTGACCGATGAGACGATCGCGGCGGAATTCATTCGATCAGTCCCGCCCGGGATGATCGGCCCCCTGCTCGGCTTCGACATGCCGGCTGTGCGGTCGGCGCTGCTCTTTCCGTTCCGCTCGCCCGCCGGGGGTTTCATGGATCACGTGCGCGTGAAGATCTTCCCGCCGCTCATCGATGCCGACGGCCACACGATCAAGTATCTCCAGCCGAAAGGCTGCGCTCCGCGCCTCTACTTCCCGGCGTTCACACTCCGTGATGGCCTCACCGATGGCCGCCCGTTGTGGTGCATCGAAGGCGAAAAGAAAAGTTTGGCCGTGGCCCAACTCGGCCTTCCAGCGGTGGGGTTTTGTGGGGTCGAAGGCTGGCACGTCAAGGGCAGTTGTCTGCTGCTCCCGGACTTCGACAACCTCCTCCTCCGCGACCGGATAGTAGAGCTCGTTCCGGACGGCGACGTGCAGAGCAATCCCAACGTCGCCCTCGCGGTGCGCCGCTTCGCATACGCGCTGCAAGGGCGCGGCGCGCGGCCTCGCCTGGTAGTTCTCCCTGACGAGGCCCGGCGATGACAGCGGACGCGAAGGCGCCGAAGATGGGGGCCGACGATTACGTGGAGGATGGCCACAACAAAACGGATCTCGAGGGGCTGACACGCGCGGGCGTGGCGGAGGACCCCGCGGTCGAGCGCCTCGGCGATGACTTCACGTTAACCTGGGCGCCCGATCGCCTCACGATCCGCGTGACATCGCTTCGCGAGCATAGCGACGGGATCAAGGGCCTGATGTCGGTCGGCCTCGACGGGCAGGACTGCATTGGGGCACCGTCAACCTCGTCTCCACGCCCGCGCGGACCGCCATCGCCAAGGACCTGAAGCAGCAACACAACAAGCTCCCGTGGCGGCAGCTGCTGGATCGGGCGTGCCGGCTCGTGGCGGAGGAAATGCGCCGACCGGAGCCGACGGTGCTTCTGACGCCGCGTCCCCTCATCGGGCCTCGTGCGCTGGTGGATCCCTTTCTCCCGCTACATGAGACGACCGTCTTTTTCGGCGACGGCGGCACCGGCAAGGGCTATCTGGCCCTCTTGCTCGTCGCCGCGATCGCCACGAGCATTCCCCTGCCGGGCGCCTACGGCGCGGCAAAGCGCGTTCCGATCCTGTAGCTAGACTGGGAGACGAACCGCTCGAGGACCGATGCTATCGGCTGGGGCACGGGCTCGGCGTGGACCTGGCCGGCGCGCTCCACTACAAGCGGATGGTGCGCCCGCTCATCGACGAGCTCCCGGCGATCCGCGCTGAGGTGAGCCGCCTGAACATCGGCTTTCTCATCGCGGATTCTCTGGGCCCCGCCTGCGGCTTCGAGGCGGAGGGCACCGGTGCCGCGATTCAGGCCATGAACGCGCTCCGCGCGTGCGGCCCCACGGTGACCCGGCTGGCCCTCGCGCACGTCAGCAAGGCGATGGCCGACAACGTTCGCGCCGCCGCCCGCCCGTTCGGCTCCGTCTTCGTCCAGAACCTCGCCCGGTCCACGTGGGAGGTCCGCGGCGTGCAAGAGGGCCACACGCTGACCTCGGTGCTCTACGACCGGAAAGAGAACGACGCGCCCAAGCGCTTCGGCCCGATTGCGTACCGGTTCTCGTTCGGGCCCGGGCACATCAGCGTCGACTCCGGCGACCTCAATGACGCCCCAGTCCTCCGCCGCGGGGCCTCCCTCGGCTTCCAGATCCTCACCGCCTTGGCTGGTGGCCCCAAGACGACCGGAGAGATGGTCGAAGACCTTGAGAAGACGGCGGAAACCATCGGTCGAACGTGCCGCCGGCTCGTAAAGGCGGACAAGATGATCCGCCTGGAGGACGTGAAGACGGGCCGAGGACATGAAACCCGGTGGGCGTTAAAGGCGGACACATGAGCGGCGCAAAGGCGGACACGCCGGGCCGCGACATGAAAATCCCTTGCGCCACGCAGACTTTAAAGGCGGACACATGAAGGCGGACACCCGGACACGCTTGTCCGCCTTTCTCTTTCCGGCGGGGGATACAGTCCCCGCCGTAAAGGCGGACAGACAGTTCTTCTCTATAGGGTTGTCCGCTTGTCCGCCTTTCGACGGGGCCCCGGCCCCGGTCGACCTCCTGGACGGGGAAACCGAGCCCCCCCGATGAGCCGGGATCTCGCCACCATGCTCCAGGCCCTCGGCCGCTACCTCACCGCCACCTGTCACCACGAGCGCCAGCCGGATCCGCTCCGCCCCTGGCTCCGGGTGGCCGCCCCCCCGTGCTCAGCCTGCGCCGACCTCAGGACAGCGCTCGGGCTCGAGGAGGAGACCCGCCCGAGCGGCAGCGGGGAGGCAGCCCCGTGAAGCGCCCGAGTCGCGAGAAGGGCCGGCGCCGATCTCCAGGGGGCCCCCTGCCGGCATATGACTACGACGAGGCGGCCGTCCTGACCGGCTACAGCCAGCGAGCGCCGGCTCCACGAGGGCGGGCCGGCTTTCATCGAAAGCGCGCCCGTGCCGAAGTTCAAAGCGTACGCGGCGCAGTGGCACACCGAGACCATCGTCCCGCACCGCAAGGTCCGGACCGCCGAGTACTACGAGCAGATCATCACGGCTCACCTGGAGCCGACCTTCGGAGCCATGCTCCTCGGGGAGATCCGCCAGGCCCACGTGCGCCGCTTCATTGCGAAAAAGCTGGCCGACGGCGCGGCCCGCAACATGGTCAAGAACATGGCCGCCACGCTACGCAGCATCCTCTACGCGGCCGTGGGCGACGAAATCATCCCGTCCAATCCTGCCGCGCGCGTCGGGCGGCTCTTCGGCCTGCGCCACGATCCCCGCGCGCACGTCGTAGTGCTCGAGCCTGAGCAGGTGGCGCAGGTGCTGGCCGCCGCGCACAAGTGGTATCCCGATCATGCCCTGCTCGTGACGGTGCTGTTTCTGACCGGGATGCGGGAGGGCGAGGCGCTCGGGTTACAGTGGACCGACCTCGACCCGGCCCGGAACCTGATCGACCTGCAGCGGACGGTGAGCATCCGCGGCAGAAAGGCGACGACCGCGGCGCCGTCGCTGATCGTGAACACGCCCAAGTCTGGCCGGCTCCGCATCGTGGACTGCCCCGCCGCGCTGATGGCCCAGCTCCAGGAGCGGCGCTCCATCGCCCAGGCCGAGGCTGCCGTCGCCGGCCACCCGCTGCCGCCGTGGGTCTTCCCGGCGGCCACCGACCCCACCCGGCCGCTCAACGCCTCGTGGCTCTGGCGCCACGTCTGGACCCCGCTGCTCGACAAGGCGGCGGTGCGCGCCATCCGCATCCACGACGCCCGGCATACCTACGCGAGCCTGATGCTCCGGCGCGGCGTGCCGATCGCCTACGTGTCCCGCCAGCTCGGGCACTCGTCGATTCAGATCACGGTGGATCTCTACGGGCACTTCGTCCCGGGCGGAGACCGGCACCACGCCGAAGGGCTCGCCGCGGCCATCGAGGCCGAGCGCGCGACCGCCGAGGCGCGGGCCCTGTCGCCGCATGCGGATCCGGTTCCGGCACCCAATGGCACCCTCGCGGCACCCAGCGGGTGGTCGTCAGCGGAGAGAGGATCGCTAAATGCGTGATGTGAATGGTGCCCCCGGGGTGACTCGAACACCCGGCACGCAGTTTAGGAAACTGCTGCTCTATCCACCTGAGCTACGGGGGCATCAGGGTCTACGCGACGGTCGGGCTCGATTCTAGCACCCT
>DATHMJ010000441.1:0-2461 GCA_035487215.1 Gemmatimonadales bacterium | reverse complement strand
CGGCCGCACGTTCGCCCGGGTCGAGGAGCTCTTCCCGCGGCTGGCCGAGCGGCGGCTGCAGCTGGCGGGGACGCTGAGCGGCGGCGAGCAGCAGATGCTGGCGATCGGCCGGGCGCTTATGGCGGAGCCTCGACTGCTGGTGCTCGATGAGCCCTCCTTCGGTCTGGCGCCCCTGATCGTGCGCGAGATCGGGCGGATCGTGCGCTCGCTCAACCGCGAGCGCGGGGTGTCGATTCTTCTGGTGGAGCAGAACGCGCGCATGGCGCTGGGGATCGCCGCGCGCGCCTATGTCATGGAGACGGGGCGTGTGGCGCTGAGCGGGCCCTCGGCCACGCTGGCCGAGAGCCCGCACGTCAAGGCGGCCTACCTGGGAGGGTGAGGGAATGAGCACCGTCAAGTTCGGCATCGCGGTCGGGGCGTACTCGGCAGGAGTGCCCTCCGGAGGCGATCTGGCCGACTTCGCGCGCACGGCCGAGGCGGTCGGGTTCGACTCAGTGCAGGTCGGCGACCACATCCAGTGGCACGCCCCCATCATCGAGTCCACCGTGTTGCTGGCCACCTTCGCGGCCGTCACCACCCGGGTCCGGATCGCCAGCGACGTCGTTATCCTGCCCCTCCGCGACCCGGTGTTGATCGCCAAAACGGTGGCCAGCCTCGACGTGCTGTCCGGCGGGCGCATGATCTTCGGCGTGGGCGTGGGTGGCGACCATCCCGGTGAGTACGCCGCCATGCGGGTACCCCTGGCCGAGCGCGGCGCGCGGGCCAATGAGAGTCTCGAGATCGTCCGCGGGCTGTGGGCCAACGAGCGCTTCAGCTACGCTGGGCGGCACTACGTGGTGCAGGACGTCGGCATTGCGCCCCGCCCGCTGCAGCCGTCACTCCCCATCTGGGTAGGCGGCACCTCGAACGCGGCGCTGCGCCGGGCGGCCCGCTACGGCGACGGCTGGATCTGCGCCTTCGCGAGCGAGCGCAAGTTCGCGCGGCTGATCGAGACGCTGCGGGGCTTCCTGGCCGAGGAGAAGCGCCCGGCCAATGACTTCACGCTGGGCACCTTCCTGTTCGCTAACGTAGGCCCGGATCCCGCCCGGGCCATGGCGGAGGGCGCCGAGTACGTGCGCCGGGTCTATCACCTGGACGGGGCCGCCACCGTGGAGCGCTTCGGGGCCGCGGGTCCCGTCGAGCATTGTGTCGAGCGTGTTCGCGCCCAGGTAGACGCGGGGGCGCGGTACATCGTCCTGTCACCCGTATGCGGCTACCGCGACTGGCCCCGACAGCTCGAGGCCTTCGGCGAGGTCATCGCACGCGTGGGACGGGGCTGAGCGTGGCCGCCGAGACGGTGGTCGTCGAGCGCCACGGCCCGGTGCTGCGCATGCGCATGAATCGCCCGGACAAGCTCAACGCGCAGAACCCGACCCTCATCACGGAGCTGGACGCCGCGTTCGCCGCGGGCGCCGCCGACGCCGACGTGCGCGTCATCGTCCTGAGCGGCCAGGGGCGCGCCTTCTCGGCGGGTCACGACCTCGAGTATCCCGGCTACGATCAGCGACTCTATACCGACCAGAGCCGGCTGGAGATGGAGCGCGGCCTGTTCATCGACAATCTCTTGCGCCTGCGCAACCTGCCGAAGCCGACGATCGCTCAGGTGCACGGGCACTGCGTGGCGGCGGGTCTCATGCTCGCCTGCATGTGCGACCTGATCGTTTGCGACGAGACCGCGCGCTTCGCCAACCCGGTTGTGGCTATGGCTATGCCCGGTGTGCAGCTGCTGATCGAACCGTGGGAGATCGGGGTCCGCAAGGCCAAAGAGCTGCTGTTCACCGGGGAGGCGCTCGACGCGGCTGAGGCGCATCGCCTCGGGCTCGTGAACCGGATCGCGGCGGCCGGTCGCCTGGAGGAGGAGGTCACGGCGCTGGCGGAACGCATCGCCGCCATGCCACCCTTCGCGGTGCGGACGGTGAAGCGGTCGATCAACGACGCGCTCGACTTCATGGGCCAGGGGCGCTCCTGGGAGCACCACTTCCCGATCCATGTCGCGGGCAAGCGCAGCGAGGAGTTCCGACAATGGTGGCAGGCCGTCGAGCAGCAGGGTGGCGGGTTCCGGCCCGGCGGCCTCCGGCAGACGCTCGGCCGGCGCGCCGACAAGCGATGAAGGCACGGGCCGTGGAACGGGATCGCGCCGCTACCGCCGGCATCGCCTTCGGCCGTTATCGGCCCCGCATTCACCCCACCGCGTTTCTCACCGTGGGGACGTACGTGATCGGGCGCGTCACGGTGGGGCCGCGGGCCAGCATCTGGTTCGGGGCGGTGCTGCGCGGCGACTTCGAGCCGATCCGGATCGGCGAGGAGAGCCTGATCGAGGACAATGTTGTCCTGCATGGGCGCGTGGTGGTCGGGCGCCGATGCGTGATCGGCCATGGCGCGATCCTTCACGGCTGCACGGTTGCCAACGGGGCCGTGATCG
>DATHMJ010000440.1:0-3117 GCA_035487215.1 Gemmatimonadales bacterium | reverse complement strand
CCTGTTCCATCAGACGGAGAACGGAGCTCTTGCCCTCGCCCCAGTCGCCGTACACTCCGATCCGCACGGAGCCGGGTCGAGGCCACTCCTCGATGATGCGAATCAGCCCGCTCGCGTAGTCCGCTCGTCCAAGAAGATCGTCCTGGAGCCGGTCGATCGGCTCGTCAGTGAGATTTGGCATGGAAGGCCCTAGTTCAATGCGAGGTCATCCTGGAGCTCAGGGTACCCTGTATGATACCCCCTCGATGGGCGAACCTGCTCCTTCCAACGTATGCTGCGCCAACGGGAACGCCATGGTGTCGCGTCCGGTGCGTCGCTGGTCACAAACGCGGCCACATTGAATCCAGAAGAGATCGAGCCAGCATGGCAGGCTGATGCATGTTTACAGCGAGATCGACCGCGGGACCGCGTTCCGGACTTACCTCCCGCTCCGAGCCGAAGAGGTCGAGGCCACTCGGGGGAACCAGCTAGCCGTGTGATCCGGAGCGCCGCGCGGGCGCCTCACGCAACACCTCGGCGACCTTCTCGAGCATCTCGGAGAGCGAGAAGGGCTTGAGCATGGTGTACACCGCGCCGAGCAGCGTCGCGTTCCCCAGCAAGTCCAGCCGCTGGCTCACGTCGCCTCCGGACATGGCGATAACGGGCACTTGGGGGATGGACGTCCTCAGCTCCAGAATCGTCTCGATCCCGTTTTTGTTCGGCATCATGACATCGGTGATGACGAGATCCGCCCCGACCTTCCGCCACAAGCGCAGGCCCTCCTGCCCATCCGACGCAGCCAGGACCTCATGGCCCGCTCGCTCCAGTACGCGTTGGAGCGGACGGCGGATGCCCTCCTCGTCGTCAATTATTAGGATGCGCGCCATCGTGGGCCTCCTCCTGAGTTGCCTCCTCGAGCACCTGCCCCCACCCTGGGGCGTTCTCAATGAAAGAATCGTTCCCGCCCGGGCTTGCCCTTGTCGATCTTGAACTTGGACCGTCGTGCGCGGCCTCGGACGGCCGGTCCAGACGCATTGGGACCGAGTCCCGGCCGGCGGGATTTCTGCTAAGCGGCCACGCGACATGCTGTTGCACGCCATTGTGACGTCTGATCTGCAGGGTCCCCGGCGGCACCCTTAAAGAGGAGAAGAGCGGCCCACCCGTCCGGATCGGAGAGACGCAGCCTCGCCCAGTCCAGCGGAGCACCCGGCCCGCGGGCAGGGTGGGCGCGTTTCGCCAGATCCTCGGATTGACGCCTATAAGGCTTTCCCTGAGGGGCAAGTCGGCCCACTCGGCCGCTCGGTTCTGGCCAGGAGCGGGTGCGATCGGATTCACCGGCGTTGCAGATCCTTACCGGGCGATCGCGCCCCGACTGGCCGCCAACCCACACTGGTCGTAGTTTTCTGCGCGTTCCTCCCACCGGGAGCTCCACGATCGACCTGCAGGCGCGCCTCCAAGGCGTGGTTGGCGACACCTACCGGATCCAGCGCGAGCTGGGCGGCGGGGGCATGAGCCACGTCTTTCTCGCCGAAGAGTCCCGCCTCGGGCGCCAAGTCGTCATCAAGGTGCTCCCGCCGGAGATGGGCGCCGGCGTGAACGCGGAGCGCTTCGAGCGCGAGATTCAGCTCGCCGCGAAGCTGCAGCACCCGCATATCGTGCCGCTGCTCACCGCGGGCGCCTCGGGCGATCTCCTCTACTACGTCATGCCGTTCATTCAGGGCGAGTCTCTGCGCGTGAAGCTCGCGCGGGCCGGCGAGCTGCCGATTCCGGAAGCCACGCGGATCCTGCGCGACGTCGTGGACGCCCTGGCCTACGCCCACCGGAATGGCGTGGTCCACCGCGACATCAAACCCGACAACGTGCTCCTGTCCGAGGGGCACGCGGTCGTCACCGACTTCGGCGTGGCCAAAGCCGTGAGCGCCTCGAGCGGGAACGCATCCGGCTCGCTCACGAGCCTCGGGGTCGCCCTGGGGACACCGGCCTATATGGCGCCGGAGCAGGCCGCGGCCGACCCGCACGTGGACCATCGGGCCGACATTTACGCGGTGGGCGCGCTTGCGTACGAGATGCTCTGCGGGCGGCCGCCGTTTACCGCTCCCACTCCGCAGGCTCTCCTCGCCGCCCACATCACCCAGGCCCCCGATCCCGTCACCCGCTATCGCCCGACCGTAAGTCCCCAGCTCAACGGCCTGGTAATGCGCTGCCTGGAGAAGCGGCCCGCCGACCGGTGGCAGTCGGCGGCCGACCTGGTGCCGCAGCTCGACGCCATTACGACGCCGAGCGGGGGGATGGCCCCCACCGGTGCACAGACGATCATCTCATCCGGCACGGAGGCGGCCATCCGTCGGGCGCATCCGGGGCGGGTCGCGCTTTTGTTCGGTGTCGCGGCGGTCCTGGTGCTGGCGCTTGTGTGGGTGCTGGAACGGAAGCTCGGCCTTCCGGATTGGGTGTTCTACGGCGCGATCGTGCTGCTGGCGATCGGGTTGCCGATCATGCTGCTCACCAGCTATCACGAGCGGCAGCGCGCCATCGCCCGCACGACCGCCGTGTATACGGCGCCGTCGGCCGGGGTGGCGCAGTGGCTCACGTGGCGCAAAGCGATCATGGGGGGCGGGCTCGCGTTCCTGGCGCTGGCCATCCTCGCCGGGGTGTACACAGGCATGCGCCTCATGGGCATCGGCCCGGTCGGGACGCTGGTCGCGTCCGGGGTGCTCAAGAATCGCGAGCCGCTGTTGCTGGCCGACTTCGAGAACCGCACCGCCGACACCACGCTTGGCCCGTCGCTCACCGAGGCGATGCGGGTCGACCTCTCGCAGTCGCCCACGGTTCGGCTGATCGACCAGCAGGTCGTACGCGAAGCCCTCCAGCGCATGCAGCGGCCGACTGGCGGTGAGCTGGGCCCCGCGCTCGCGCGCGAGGTAGCGGAGCGTCAGGGCATCAAGGCCCTGGTCACCGGCCAGATCGATCCCGTCGGGAGCGGCTACGTACTCTCGGCAAGTCTCGTCTCCGCCGGCGACGGGCAGGTGCTCACCGCGGTGCGCGAGACCGCCGCCGATCCGGGCGCCCTCCTCGGTGCCATCGACCGGTTATCCAGCAAGCTGCGGGAGCGGATCGGCGAATCCCTCGTGACGATCCGGG
>DATHMJ010000439.1:0-2184 GCA_035487215.1 Gemmatimonadales bacterium | reverse complement strand
CGACGCACGCGCTGAACCGAAGCGGGACGCCAGCGCCGGACAGATCGCTCAACGCCGCCAACTCCCCGTATGCGAGCGCGAGAGGCCCTTTGTTCGCGAGGACGACGGGTACGCCGGCGCTGAGCGCGGCCCGGGTCAAGCCGAGGCCGGGCTCGCCGGTCGTGAGATTGACCGGCGTGGCCTCGAGCAGGGCATCGGCGGGGGCCCGCGCGATCAGCTCGACCGGGTTTGCTCCCCGAGTGGCACCCGGAAGGCTCGCGACCGAATCGCCCCGCTCTTTCGCGGCGAGGATTGCGGCCGGATCGAAGCCATCTCTTGCCGTGGCGATGCCGCCCGAATCGGCGACGCCGACCACGCGGAACGCCACACCGTAGCGCTCCGCCAGCAGGGTCCGTTGCGATTGGAGTATTCGGAGGAAATTCCGGCCGACGTTGCCCAGACCGGCCAGCAGGAGTCGCCGGGTCCGGGGGGCGGCCGCCCGACTCAATTCGCCGCCCGGGCGCAGCTGTAGTCCTGCTCCGGCATGAAGTCCTTGGGCTTGCCGAGCATTGCGAAGCCGTCCTTGAGGTAGTCCGTCGCCTCCTTGAGCCGCTTGGGATCGAGGTCGGGTAGCGACCGGAAGGCCGCATAGATCGCGTCCTGCTTCGCCATGAACCGCGCCAGCGTTGGAGCCATCACTGTGAGCGGCCGGCACATGCCCCGATACAACCGCTGGTATACGCGCTTGATCGGGAGCCGCGCGTCGGGAACGGCGTAGGGTGCTCCAACCAACCCGGAGAAGTCAAAGTCGTACGCCACGGGAAAGAGCCACTGGTTCCCCTCGATCTGCACCAGACGCACGTTGTGATTCATGACGATCGACCAATCGGTGTTGCCGATGAGCCACTCGAACACGGTCATCAGATCGGTCTGCGCCGAATCCATCTCGGAATAGCTTCCGCCGCCACCCTCGAGCACGCGTCCGCCGCTGCGCTCGGCCATGTCCTTGTCCGACTCGAGGAAAAAGCCGTAGCGCGTGATGGTCTTGGTGGAATCGCGGGTATCGGCGTAAGTGATGTGGGCGAGTCGAACCCGGTGGCTCATGTCGGTGAGCTGGTTGTAGGCGCGGTAGATACCTGACTCGATCAACAGGTTCTGCTCGTACTTGCCCCCCTTGTCGCAATGGGTGACGAGCTTGAGCGAGCCTTGCCCTCCGAACACGGTCCCCTTCAACCGATCCTTGGGGAAGTACACCTTGAGCGGCGCGAAGCCGCAAATGGATGACTTGAGGCGGAAGTGGCCTCGCGTCGTCAGCTCCACCGGCACCGTGAGCGGCCCCGAGTCGGACGGAAACGTGAGACGAGCCGGCTCCCGATGGGGATGCACCGTGTCGCGACTGCTGAACAGCGTGCGGAAGTCGGCGGCGAGGGTGAGAACGAGCGGGGCCTCGTCCCGGAAGAGACGATGCGGAGCCCGCGTCTCGCCGGCGGCAGCGGCGGAGTTTTGGGCGAGCGCCTGGGTTGGACCAGGGCTGAGGCTGACCACGAGCGCGAACAACGGGGCGAGACAACCGGCCGCAGACCGCATGGGCCCTCCAGACGGGCGATTGCGCCACCCATCTTACCTTCCGCCCCGCGGCTGCGCGAGGGCCACTACCGCTCCGGGGCCGCCGTGGCGGAGTCGGTCCAAGGGCCGACGCCGGTGCCGCCCATCAAGCTGACGCCGCCCATCATCTCCCCCATCATCCACCAGTGCTCGAGTGGCATCACGTTTCGCCCCGCGTCTCGAAACTCGTCGAGTTGCGCGTAGATCGCGGCTCGCTTGCCGTCGTCGTCGAGACTGTCGGCCATCAGCAGGTCCGAGACGATGTCGTGCATCATGTGCAGGTTGTCGAAGATCGCCGCGGCGCGAGGATGCCGTCGCGCGAACTCCGGCGCCACGGCGGCGGTCATGGGCATCACCTGCGGCATCGATGCCGGCGGGTTCGTCAGCATCCTCCGAAATCGCGCGAGCGTCGCGTTGACCCCGGCTCGGCGCTCCGCGTCGGTCCCGTAGACCACGAGCGGCTCATAGAGTCCGACCTGCAGCCAGTGGTACGCCCAGATCAGGCCGTTGAATCGAGCATGCGATCGGCGGAAGACCTGGCTGAAGGGCTGACCGTCCATCAGCTCCATCGCCTTCGGCGCCGGGGTAAATGCGTAATCC
>DATHMJ010000438.1:0-3510 GCA_035487215.1 Gemmatimonadales bacterium | reverse complement strand
CCGGCGGGCTACGCAGATCACTGACGTGCTCGCCGACCCTGACTACGGCGGAACGGATGCGCAGCGGGTGGCCGGCTACCGGACAGTCATGGGTGTCCCGATGCTGCTGGACGGCGAAGTTGTCGGGGTGCTCTCGGTGTTCCGAACCCAGGTTCGCCCGTTCAGCGAGCGAGCGGTGGAAGTCCTCACAACCTTCGCGGCGCAGGCGGCTCTCGCCGTTCGCACCGTTGATCTCGTGCGGGCGTTGGAGAGCCGCACCGACGAACTCGGGCGTAGGGTGACTCAGCTCGAGGCCCTCGGCGCGGTGGGCGAAGCGGTCAGCTCCAGCCTGAACCTCACTGAGGTCCTCAACACGATCATCACGCAAGCGGTGCGGCTGTCCGGGTCGGACGGCGGCGCTATCTACGAGTTCGACGAGGACGTCAGGGAGTTCCGCGTCGAGACCGTCTGCGGCACCAGCCAGGAAGCGTTCGACGCTCTCCGGCGCGCACGGATAAGCCTCGAGGACACCTTTATCGGCAAAGCGGCGACGCTGGGCCGGCCCGTGGAGCTCGCGGACATTCGCGAGGCGCCACTCGATCCCCACCTGAACGTCCTGGCCGAGAGCGGCTGGCGTTCCCTGGTCGCCGTCCCGATGCTTCGGAAGGGCCGCATCGTGGGCGCCATGGTTGTTCGCCGCCATGCATCCGGGGACTTCCCGAAAGAGACCTGTGACTTGTTGGAGACGTTCGCCAGCCAGTCCGCACTGGCCTTGATCAACGCGAAGCTGTACCGGCAACTGGAGCGACAGAGCGCCGCACTCGAGCTCGCGAGTCGGCACAAGTCGGAATTCCTGGCCAGTATGTCCCACGAGCTCCGTACACCGCTGAACGCCATCATCGGCTTTTCCGAAGTGCTGCTGGAGCGCATGTTCGGCGAGCTGAACGAGCGTCAGGACGACTACTTGCGTGACATCTGGAGTTCTGGCAAGCATTTGCTCGAATTGTTGAACGACATTCTCGATCTGTCGAAGATCGAGGCCGGCCAGATGGTCCTGAACCGCTCGGAATTCTCCGTCCGCGAATCCCTCGAGTATTGCCTCTCGATGGTACGTGAGCGAGCGCTCAAGCAAGGGATCCTGCTGAGCCTCGAGGTCGATCTCCAGGTCGGCCTGCTCGACGCCGATCGCCTGCGCTTCCGGCAAATCGTGCTGAATCTGCTGTCCAACGCGGTGAAGTTCACCCCCGACGGCGGGCGCGTGGACGTCCGCGCCGGACTACGTGATCAGGACCTCGTCGTGGAGGTGGCCGACACCGGCCCGGGTGTGGAGGCCGAGGACCGTCAGCGCATCTTCGACGCTTTCCAGCAAGGCTCCAGGCATCCCGGGCAGACCGAGGGCACCGGGCTCGGGCTCACCCTTTCCAAGCGGATCCTCGAGCTGCATGGGGGCAGGATCTGGGTCGAGAGTGAAGCCGGGAAGGGCAGCACGTTCGGTTTCGCGCTGCCTGCCGGACCCGGGGAACCGGGGTTGGCGTCAGTCCCGCAGGTCGGCCTGGATTCAGCTCTGCCCACCGAGTTGACGCCGGGCCAAGGGCCCACCGTCGTCGTCGTGGAAGACGATCGGCGGTCCTTCGATCTGCTGCGGGTCTACCTCGAGGCGGCGGGCGCCCGAGTGGTCAGCGCCCGAGACGGCGAAGAGGGCCTGGATACGGTGCGCCGGCTGAGTCCCGCAGGCGTTGTCCTCGACATCCTTCTGCCGGGAATTGACGGCTGGGAGGTTCTCGCCCAGCTCAAGGCGGATCCGGGGACGGCAGCGATACCGGTGGTCGTGGTGTCGATGCTCGATGAGCGTGGCCGCGGTTTTGCGCTGGGCGCCGCCGAATACCTCGTCAAGCCGGTGAGCAAGGATCAGTTGCTTGCCGCCCTCTACCGCGCAGCGGCCATGCCCGAGCAGCAGCACACGGTGGTGGCCATTGACGACGATCCTCGTGCCATAGAACTAGTCCGGGCCAGTCTGGAGCCCGAGGGATGGACGGTGCTGGGCGCGGCCACGGGCCAGGAGGGGCTGGCGCTGATCCGGGAACGGCAACCCTCCGCCGTCCTGCTGGACCTGCTCATGCCCGGTATGGATGGCTTCGAGGTCGTGGAGGCCCTGCGAGCAGACCCTGATACGAAGTCCGTCCCCGTGGTCATCCTGACGTCCAAGTCCATGACCCAGCAGGACAAGGAGCGACTGCAGGGGCGCATCACGTACGTGGCGCGCAAGACGGAGTTCGATCTGTCAGGCCTCGCGAGTCTGCTCCGCTGGGCCAGCACTAGTCGGCAGTCCCCGGCTTCGGAGTCGGGATGACCCACGCGATCCTGGTCGTAGAGGACAACGAGCGGAATCTCAAGCTGCTGCGGGACGTGCTTGAGTACGCGGGCTACGACGTGCGGGTGGCTCGGACGGCCGAGGACGGCATCACCTCGGCGGTCAGCGAGCCTCCCGATCTCGTTCTCATGGATCTCCAGCTGCCAGGTATCGATGGCATGGAGGCTCTTCGCCGACTGCGCGGGAGCCCGCGGACAGCGGACATACCCGTGGTCGCGGTAACGGCCCAGGCGATGAAGCAGGACCGGGAACGGGCCTTGGAGGCCGGCTTCGACGGGTACATAGAGAAGCCGATCAGCGTCCGTGCGTTTCCCGATCAGGTTCGCAGCTTCCTCTCAGGTGGGGCGGAGGGGACTGAGTGACATCGGACCCGCTTGTACTCGTCGTGGACGATCTGCCGCAAAACGTTCGGCTGCTTGAGGCGGTGCTGTCGCCAAGGGGATTCCGGGTGGTCACGGCGTCCTCCGGACAGGAAGCCCTGGACGTGCTGAGCAAGGAGCACCCAGATGTCGTTCTGCTGGACATCTTGATGCCCGGCATGGACGGGTATGAGGTCTGCCGCCGTATCCGCGAAGATCCGGGGACGGCTTTCCTGCCGGTGATCATGATCACTGCGAGCGGAGAACAGGAGAAGATCCGCGCCATCGAGTCCGGCGCCGACGACTTCGCCAACAAGCCTTTCGACCAAGCCGAGTTGCTGGCCCGGGTGCGCTCTCTGGCTCGGGTCAAGAGGTACCACGACACGATCGAACGTCAGGCCGCCGAGCTGGCGCAGTGGAACCGTGAGCTTGAGCAGCGCGTCCAGGACCAGATTGAGCAGCTGGAACGCGTGGGCCGGCTGCGCCGCTTCCTTCCGGCGCAGCTGGCTGACCTTATCATCAGCTCGGGCGATGAATCTTTCCTCAATGCGCACCGCCGCGAGATCACAGTGGTGTGCTGTGACTTGCGCGGCTTCACCGCCTTGGCCGAAACGGCTGAACCCGAGGATGTCTGGGAGATCCTCGGGGAATATCACGCTGCCCTGGGCGACCTCATAGCCCGCTTCGAGGGGACTTTGGAGCGGTTCGCTGGTGATGGGCTCGTGGTCTTTTTCAACGATCCCCTCCCGTGCGACGACGCGCCGTTGCGGTCTGTCCGGATGGCGCTGACGATGCGCCAGC
>DATHMJ010000437.1:0-5102 GCA_035487215.1 Gemmatimonadales bacterium | reverse complement strand
TCGTCCGCGCAGGCCGCCGAGTGGGCGGCCACACGCGAGAACGAGTGCTGCTGCAAGGGAAAATCGCGATACCGCCACCGAAGTCGGCCCGTGTCGATCAACCGTTCCTTGATCGTGGGCATCTGGAGGGTCGAGAACGTCTGACAGAACGGACACTGGTAGTCGGCGTACTCCGTGATCTCGACCTTGGCACTGTCCGAGCCAAGGAGATAGCCCCGGAATCCCGCCGTGTCGGCTGCCTGAACCGGCACATTGGCCGGGATACTCGTGGCTCGAGGACGCGAGAGCATCCACCCGAGCACACCGACCCCGATCACGGCGACACCGGCCAGTGCCGAGTAGAAGCCCTTCATGCGGGCGGCGGGCTCCGCCATGGCTCGTCGTCCTCCGGTTCGTCCGGTGGGAAGGAGGTCTTCGGTTGCTGAGCCTCGTCCACGATCCGCCGGCTTTCCGCCACCTCCGGCGTATCGTAGGTGCTCCGCACTTCATAGTGGAACAACTCCGAACGGGCATCGCCCATCAGCCGCAGCAGTTCCGGCACTCCGCCCAGCAGCTGTCCGGCCCGGTCCAACTCCTGGATCCGGCTGGCGAGCGCGCGTAGCAGATCGGCTAGGCGCTCGGCCCGGTGCTTATCGTACACTTCGTCGTGCTCTGGCATGCCGGCCTTGCGATTCCCGGTGGGAACCGCCCTCAAGTTCGCGTGGTTTCTACTGATGAATGTAATGCGGGCAAGGCATGACGGGAGTTTAAAACGTCTTTGCACCGAATGGTGCGACCCTGTTATCATTCCACCGCCGCTGAGCCGCTCAGCCACTTGAACCAGCTCAGCCACTTGAACCAGAAGGAAGGTCGATGAGTAAGAAGAAGCCCAGGCGTGTACCGGCAACCGCGTCCTCGTTCGATCAGGCCCGGGATGAGATGTTCAGCCACATTCTCCGGTGCGGTGTCATCGAGGCACTCCCCGAGCATCAGAAGGAGTGGTTCGACGACACGATGCAGTACCTCGCGGACCGGTATCCGGACCTGAGCGATGAGGAGTTCGGCAAGCTGCGCACCTTGGGTGAGCGGTACTGTCAGCCGGTCCAGCGCCGGGTCGAGTCCATCCGCCAGGAAAGCGCCGGGTCGGTCGCGGTCTGACCGCTAGGCGTTCCCGAATGTGATCGCCCCGAGGCATCCGCCTCGGGGCGTTATCGTTTCCCAACCCGCCAACGCCAGCGCCACCCTGCCGCGAGCCGCAGGCCCCCTCCCACACCGGCCTCCACGGCCCAGCCGGAGACCGCGCCTGGCTTCGCTTCCACCCCGATCAGCGCCACCACATAACCCTGATCCACCGCGCCGGTCACTCCGGCAATGCCGCCGCCGACATAGACGCCGGGTCGTTCCCGAGCGTCCGGACTCAGCAGGAAGTGAGCGAGCAGTTCTCCCCGTCCAGCCGCCCGGCCGGACGAAACACCGATGCCCACTGTCGCGGCGATGCGCAGGCGGTCGGACGCGCGGAATGCGCCGTATAGACCTCCGACCGCGAGGGCCGGGTCCGCCGTCGTCACCAACACCTGACCACCCGCTTCGAGGGTTGTCTGCGCCGCGGCTGGACCGCCGAACGCCAGCGCGACCGCGGAAAGGCTACGCCAGATGCAGGTCATACTCGACCGCGATGTCCGACGCGAGCGAGTGGACGACCGAGCAGTATTTCCCCAGGGAGAGGTCGATAGCGCGACGAGCCTTCGCCTCGTCGAGTCCGGCGCCGCGCAGGTGAAACACGAACCGGATGGAGACGAACCGCCGCGGCTCGCTTTCACGGCGGAGTCCGGCGACTTCGATACGGAGGGTCTCGAGCTTGATCCGCATTTTGTCGAGGATGCTGACGACGTCGGCGCCGCTGCAGGCCGCCGCCGCCAGGAGCAAGGTGAGGGTCGGACCCGGCGCGGCGACATTGTCCGCGTCCACCAGCGCGGTCGGACCACCTGGCGCGCCGCCGCGGAAGCGCATCCCCCCGTCCCATGTCACCTCGACCCGCTTCGTCTCTCCGGCCACGCGCTGCTCCCCAAATCAGGATGGGTCGGCGCCGCCGACCGGACGCTTCTCCCGTCCCGCCACGCGGCTGTAGTCCCAGATGGCGTAGAGTCCGACGGCGGCGGTGGCCCAGGCCAGCTCATGCAGCAGCCGGGACTCGAGCAGAAACGCCAGCAGCGTGAGCAACTGGCCCACGGTGACCGCCTTGCCGCCCAATCGAGCCGGGATTGCCGTCGCCCGCCGAGACACGGCGGTGATCACAAAGGCGACGGTGGCGACGATGTCCCGGAGCAGAACGCCGACGATTTCGTACCACGCCAGCCGCCCCGAGAAGGCTACGACGCCGAACGCCGACACCATGAACAGCTTGTCGGCGACTGGATCCAGAACGACACCAAGCCGCGAGGAGCCGAACCTGCGCGCGATCGGCCCATCGAGGAGGTCGGTGGCGGAGGCGATCACCACGATGCCGATCCGCACCCACATGTCCCGCACCAGGGGAAAGAGGATCGCCAGCGGCAGTCGCAGCGCCGTGAGCAGATCCGCCGCGCTCCAGCGCAGACGGGGCTCTGCCTGCGAACGGGGGAGTCCGTCGGCCGTCATGGCCCAAACATACCACGCAGGCACGGGGCGCCTGCCTACTTCCCTCCCCCCAAGCCCCGCACGATCCCCTCCGCCCGGATGAGGCCGGCCAGATGCGTCGCCGCGACCGCCTGCACCTGCTCGGCGGTCACCGTGCGGTAGGCTGCGCCTGGATCCGCCAACTCCTGGAGCCCGTCGCCGACGAGCCAAGCCTCGAGCACTTCGCCCGCGACACTCGTGGCATGCTGCCGCCGGACCTCCGCCTGCCCGGAGAGATAGTTGACCGCCTGGACCAGCTCGGCCTCGCTGACCGGCTCGCGGACGAACCGGTCCAACTCCTCGAGCATGACCGCCCGGGCTTCGCCCTCGCGTTCCGGGGAGGTCGCGATGTAGGAGACGAGCGCGCCGGCGCGCCCCTTTTGCCACGATGACGCGAGCACGGTGTACGCCAGCGAGCGCCGGTCCCGCAGGGCGTCGAACACTCTGCCGCCGAGCCCGCTCGCGACGCCAGCCCACACGTCGGCGGCGAAGCGCTCGGGACTCCGACGATCCGGCCCGTGGAACACCATCGCCAGCGCCGTCTGAGCCTTGTCTCGGAGAATGACTCGCTCGAGCGGCCGCGCAGCGAGCGCCCAGCCCAGGGCCGGCGGTGCTGGATGTGCCGCGCGGGCGGGGAGGCTCGCAAACGCCCCGGCCAGCACGTCGGCCGCGCGCGAGGGCTCGACATCACCGACGGCCACGACGACGGGCCGCACGCCCAGGAGCGCTTCCTGATGCCAGCGGCGAGCATCGGCGCCGGTGAGGGTGGCCAGTGTCTCCGGCAGACCCGCGACCGGGAGGCCGTAGCCGGCATCGCCGAACGCTTCCGCGAACGCGAGCTGAAAGGGATAGCGGAACATGTCGTCCGCGACCTGGCGAGCTTCCGCCGTGAGCAGCTCTCGCTCGGCCACCACATCCTGATCCGCCAGCCTCGGGCTCCGGTGCACGGTGTCGATCAGCGCGGCGGCGTCCGCGAGACGCTCGGCCATCACCGTGAGGCCGACGCCGACCCAATCCGACGCGAGGGCCGCCCCCAGCGTGCCCCCGAGGCGTTCCGCGGCAAACGCCAGGCCGCCGGCATCGAGGTCACCGGCTCCGCGAAGGGCGCTCCGAATGGTGAGCGCGCCCAGCCCCGCCTGACCCGGCGGATCGAAGGCGACGCGGGGCACATAGAGTCCCACCGTCACGGTCGGGACCCCCGGCTTCCGACGGACCAGCAAGTCGGCGCCGGGCAGGGGCACGTGGAGCACTCCCGATTCGACCGCCCCGCGGGTCGTGCGCCGCGCGGGTGGCGTCGGAACCGAACCCACGGGCGTGGTCACTGGGGGAATGGCCGTCACCGCGAAGGTGCGAGCGACGTGGTCCGCGGTCAGGTCGGTGCCGCTCTGATGCGGGAGATAGGCGACGGCCGACACGCCTTCGGGGTCGAGGTATCGGGCCGCGGCGATGCGCACTTCATCAGCGGTGGTCGCCGCGAGCGCGGCGTACTCGCGATCCAGCACGTCGACACCCTCGAGCGCTTCCGCGGCGGCGAGAGCCGACGCGCGGCCCTCCATGGACTCGAGCCGACGAGCCCAGCGCGTGAGCAGCAGGGTCTTTGCACGATCGAGGTCTTCCGCCGACGGTCCGACGAGGCTCAGCCGTGCCGTCGCTTGTGCGATGCCTTCCAGGGCCGCCGGCACCCGCTCAGGCTCGAGATCCGCACTCACGCCGAAGATGCCAAGCTCGGTCGGCGCGTAGTTGTACGCGGAGATCGACGTCACCATGCCGGTTTCTCGCAGCGCCCGCTGGAGCCAGCTCCCGCGGCCCGATGCCAGCACCGCCGCCGCGACATCCAGTGGCGCCGCGTCGGGATGCAGCGGCGGCACCGTCCGCCACCCGACGGCCAGCTCCGCCTGGCTCACGTCGCCGCGGAGCGTTCGGGCCCGGACTTCCCGTCGGGGCGGCTCCGCGGGAGACGGGTCACTGGCGCCGGGCGCCGGGACCCAATCCCCGTAGGCGTCTCGGGCCAAGGCAAGCGCCTGGTCCGGATCTACGGCCCCGACGATGGCCACGATGGTGCGCTCCGGGACGTAGCGCGATTGGTAGTATCCCCAGAGATCGTCGCGGGTGAACCGCGCGAGATCGGCCTCGTAACCGATTCGCCACCGACGGATCCGGTGGCGATCGAACATGACCTCGTGCAGTGTCTCGTAGGCGACCGCGCCGGCATTGTCGAGCTTGCGCTTCGCCTCCTGGATGATCACGCGCAGTTCTCGCGCCAGCTCGTCCGCGTCGATCGTCGAATTGCGCAAGGCATCGCTCTGAATGTCCAGCGCGGCGGCAAGTCCACGGGCCGGCAGCACGGTGAAGTACGCCGTGTGGTCGTAACTGGTGCTGGCGTTGAGATAGCCACCGGCGGATTTCGTCTCCCGCGCCACGGCCCCGACGCCACGGCGCTCGGTGCCCTTGAAGAACATGTGCTCCAG
>DATHMJ010000436.1:0-3979 GCA_035487215.1 Gemmatimonadales bacterium | reverse complement strand
CGACGTGGCGCGAGCAAACGGATCGGTCGCACTGTTGGCGCCGCCTGAGGCCTACCCGCTCCTGGCCCCTGCCCTTCGCCGGCCGGCGGCGGCGGGCGTGGCCCTCACTCTGCTCGCCACAGCCCCCGTGGAGCTCGATTTTGCCCCCGTCTCGTTGATCGACCAGGCCTATACGTGGCCCGGGGCGCCCTTAGTTTGCGTGGTGGACGACCGGAGCGCCGTCGTGGCATATCGCAACGGCACGGAGGTGCATGGCCATTGGAGCACGGCGCCCGCGCTGGTCGCCGCGGCACGGTTGGCGCTTTCAGGCTATCACACTTCGACATGACCGACGACACCGGAGAAGCCGACCTCCTCTTCGAGCAACTCCGGCAGGAGTATCTGGCGGAGAGCCGCGACCGCCTCGCCGCGCTCGAGGCCGATATCGACGAGCTGCGCCGTGGCGTGAGCACGAACGTGGCCGGCCTCCGCGGCCGTCTGCATCAGTTGGCGGGATCGGGGGGGTCGTATGGGTTCCCCGCGGTCAGCGCGATTGCGCGGGAAGCCGAGCTGTGGCTGGCCAGCGTGCCGGTCCCAGGCACCCTCGTCGCGCGCTTGGAAGAGGCCGTGGCGAAGCTGGCGCAGGAGTTCGAGCGAGCGAAGGCCAAGAAGTAGGGAGGAGCGACCGGCGTAGGAAGCGCAGCCAAGAAGAAGGGCCCCGTGGGATTCACGGGGCCCTTCCTATTTCTCGCGCTTACTTCTCGCCCGCCGCGTTTCAGTGCCGGAACCCGGGCGACAGCGGCACGATGTCCTTGGGGTTCTTCTCGTCTCCGAAGAGCAGACGACCCTCACGGAACGACGCGCCCCGCAGCGTGAACGCCAGTACTTCTCCCAGCTCGTGCACGAGGTGGACCTGGAGCTTGTCCCTGACCTCCTTGGGGAGATCCTCGAGATCCGGCTCGTTCTCCTTCGGCAGGATGATCGTCGTGATCCCGGCCCGCTCGGCACCGAGCACCTTTTCCTTCACGCCACCGATGGGCAACACTCGCCCGCGGAGCGTGATTTCTCCTGTCATGGCGACATCCGGGCGGACGGGACGCCCGCTCATGGCCGACACAATGGCCGACGCCATGGTGACGCCGGCAGACGGGCCGTCCTTCGGAATGGCCCCCGCCGGGACGTGGACGTGGATATCCCGCTCGAACATCTCGTCCGGGATCTGCAGTGCCGCGGCGTGGGAGCGGGCGTAGGTCCATGCGGCCCGGGCCGACTCCTTCATCACGTCACCGAGCTGACCCGTCAGCGCCAGCTCACCCTTCCCCCGCATGGTGCTCGCCTCGACGAACATGATGTCGCCGCCCGTGGGGGTGTAGTACATCCCGGTGGCGACGCCGACCTGATCGTCCCGGCCCGCCTTCTCCGGGTGCACCTTCGGCCGGCCAAGCAGGTCGTCGACCATGTCGCGGTCGAGCCGTACGGTCGCGGCTTCGCCGGCCGCGATCTTCCGGGCGACCTTCCGCGCCAGACGTCCGATTTCCCGTTCGAGCTGCCGGACACCTGACTCCCGGGTGTACCCGGTCACCACCTCGGAGAGCGCCTCGTCGGTGATCTCGAGCTGGCCAGCCGCGACCCCATTCTCCTCATATTGCCGGGGAATGAGATACTGCCGCGCGATCTGGAGCTTTTCCCGTTCGGTGTACCCGGAGAACTCCACGATCTCCATCCGGTCCAGGAGCGGCCCGGGGATGCTCTGGATGAAATTCGCCGTGGCGATGAACAACACCTCGCTCAGGTCGAACGGCACACCGAGGTAGTGGTCGGTGAACGAATCGTTCTGGGCCGGATCCAACACTTCGAGCAACGCGCTCGCCGGGTCACCCTGGAAGGAGACGCCCAGCTTGTCCACCTCGTCCAGGAGGAAGACAGGATTCTTGGTGCCCGCCTGCTTCATCCCCTGGATGATCCGCCCGGGCATGGCGCCGACGTACGTCCGGCGGTGTCCGCGGATATCGGCTTCGTCCCGGGCGCCGCCCAACGAGATGCGCACGTACTTTCGCCCCATGGCACGCGCAATGGACTTGGCGATGGACGTCTTGCCAACGCCCGGCGGACCCACGAACAGGAGGATCGGGCCCTTCGCCGCCTTGTCGTCGGGGTTCCCGGTGCCTGGCGTGGGCGGCGGCGCAGCGGGTTGCTGCGCGGTCGTCTCTACCGCAGCTTTCCGCTCCCGCTCACGCAACTGCCGCACGGCCAGAAATTCGAGCACCCGGTCTTTGACGTCCTTCAGCGCGTAGTGGTCCTGCTCGAGAATCTTCGACGCCTCGAGGAGATCGAGGTGGTCTTCGGTCCTCGTGTTCCACGGCAGCTCGGCCACGTTCTCGAGGAAGGTTCGGATCACCTGGGCTTCCATCGATTCCCGCCCAGTGCGGGCCAGGCGCGCCAGCTCGCGGGCCACTTCCTTCCGCGCCTCCTCAGGCAGCTCGAGCGCGGCGAGCTTCTGCTTCAGCTCCTCGAGCTCGCTCGTGCCTTCCTCGTCTTCGCCCAGCTCCTTCTTGATCTGCTTGAGCTGCTCGCGCAGGAACATCTCACGCTGCCGCTCGCCCAGCTCTTCCTGGACCTGGGACTTGATGTCCTCCTGGGCATCGACCAAGCTGATTTGGCGCTGGACGTGCACGAGCACGCGACGGAGCCGCTCCTCGACCGACAGGGTCTCGAGCAGCGCCTGGCGCTGGGAGGGCGTGATATCGATGTAGCCGGCCACGAGGTCGGCGAAGCGGCCGGGCTCGTTCACTCCGGCCAAGACCTGCTGGACGACCTCCTCGGGCAGGCCGGACTTCTGGCCCAGCTCCGCCGCGCGGACCCGAGCCTCGCGATGCAGCGCCACGAACGCGGGCTCTTCTGCGTTGAGGGGCAGCATCTCTTCCGCCTCCCGGACCACGGTCTGGAGGTATCCGTCCTTCTCGCTATAGTGCAGCGCAATGCCTCGCCGCTCGCCGTGCAGCAACAGCTGCATGCCGGAGAGACCGCGCTGGAGCTGCCCGATGCGGGCGATGGTGCCGACGGTATACAACACCTCGGACGTGACGCTCTCGACGTTCTGGCGTTGAGAGACCGCGAAGACGAGCCGCTCCGGCGCAGTGAGAGCGGCCTCGATCGCGCGGAGCGTGCCCGGACGGCCAGCGCCGATTGGCGCGGTCACGCCGGGAAAGAGCACAACCTCGCGCAGGGGAAGCACCGGCAAGGTGAGGCGTTCAGCCATTTGGATTGCTACTCCTCTCATGGACCCCGAAGGCCCAGGTGACACATGAAACTACGGTCGGGTTCTTCGAAGCATCGGGCGTGCCAACCCAGACACTCGGCTTTCCATTGATGGACAACAACTTGCAGCCCTCCAAGGTTTCCGCCTCCCCCTCCGCCCAGGGGGCAAAACCCGCTATTTTGTCTGACGGAACCTCGGACCTGCCAGTTTGACGGAGCGAGCAAAATCTCCGGTTTCGCGTCGTGTTGCCTTCTATCGCGTGGCAAGCGCAGATTCTCTGCGGCCGCAAACCGGACCCACGTGAGCACCCGATGACCGAGCCAGCCGATCAGCCGCTTCCCGCCCGTCTCGCACAGGCGTTGGGAGAGGCGTACACGCTCGAGGGGGAGATCGGGCGCGGAGGCATGGGCGTCGTCTATCTCGCGGATCGCGATGATGGAGAATATCGCAAGCGCGTTGCCATCAAGCTGATCACCAGCGCCCGCCGGAGTTCCGATCCCGAGCAGCAAAGCATGACCAAGCGCTTCCGCCGGGAGCGCCAAATCCTCGCACAGCTTGAACATCCCGGCATCGCTCGGCTGCTCGATGGCGGCGCCACGGCATCCGGTCAGCCCTACCTGGTAATGGAGTACGTGGAGGGCCCGCCGCTGCTCGCCTGGTGCGATGAACAGCAGTTCACGCGCAACCAGCGCCTCACGCTATTTCTCGCCGTCTGCGACGCGGTCGCCTATGCGCACCAGA
>DATHMJ010000435.1:0-2589 GCA_035487215.1 Gemmatimonadales bacterium | reverse complement strand
TTCGCGCCCGGTGGGATCTGGACCGCGTTCGGCACGCACCTCGGTTGGAACGTGATGCTCGCGGCCCTGGATGCGCCCGTGAGCGGGCTGCCGTTCACCATTCCACTCCTCGACTATCACGCCGGCGATCCGGCGTGGCTCTCCGGCGGACGGTTTGGTCGGAGGGCGGAGTGCTCGCGACCGTGGCGCTGGTGGCCGCGACTCTCATCGCGCTTCGCTGGACCAAAAAGGAGACTGCATGACGTCGCGCGCGGCCGTCGTCGGGGCCGGCACCATGGGCAACGGGATCGCCCACGTCTTTGCGCAGCACGGCTGGGAGGTGGCCCTCATCGACACCGTGCCGGCCGCGCTCGAGAAGGCGCTCGCCACCATCCGCGCCAATCTCGATCGCCAGGTGAACAAGGGAGCGCTTACCGCCGACGCGCCCGCACAGGTGCTGGGGCGCATCACGGCCGCTCCCGCGCTCGATGCCGCGCGGGGCGCGAGTCTGGTGGTGGAAGCCGCGAGCGAGAATCCCGCGGTCAAGTTCTCCGTGTTCGAGCAGCTCGACCGCATTGCCGACCCGAAGGCGATCCTCGCGACCAACACCAGCTCGATCTCGATCACTGAGATTGCCGCGCGCACCCGCCGCCCCGGCCAAGTGATCGGGATGCACTTCATGAATCCGGTACCGGTGATGCAGCTGGTCGAGGTGATTCGCGGTCACGGGACCAGCGACGCCACGACCGCGGCCGTCATGGAGACGGCGCGCGTGCTGGGCAAGACGCCGGTCGAGGTGAACGACTACCCCGGCTTCGTGTCCAACCGGGTGCTGCTCCCGATGATCAACGAGGCGATCTTCTGCGTCATGGAGGGGGTGGCGACGCCCGAGGCGATCGACACCGTAATGAAGCTCGGCATGGCCCACCCGATGGGCCCGTTGGCCCTGGCCGACTTCATCGGTCTCGACGTCTGCCTCGCGATTCTCGAGGTGCTGCATCGCGGGTTGGGCGACGACAAGTACCGGGCCTGCCCGCTGTTGCGCCGGATGGTCGCCGCCGGCGACCTGGGCAGAAAGTCGGGGCGGGGGTTCTACAACTACGCCGAGAAATGAGCCATCAGCGGTAAGCCCTCTCCTGTCCTCCCCCGACCCGCATATATAGATTAGCCAATGCCCGAGGTCATCCCGATCGGCGCGGATCACGCCGGCTTCTCGCTCAAGGAACGGCTCAAGGCGGAGCTGGCCCGGCTCGGCTACGAGCCGCTCGACGTCGGCACGCACTCGGCGGCTTCCACCGACTATCCCGAGTTCGCCCACGACGTGGCCTCGCGGGTGGAGCGCGGCAACGTGGCTCGCGGAGTCCTGCTCTGCGGCAGCGGCCTCGGCATGTCGTACACCGCCAATCGCCACCACGGGGTGCGCGCGGCCGTCGCCTGGACGCCGGAAATCGCCAAGCTCGCGCGGGAGCACAACGACGCCAACGTGCTCGTCCTCCCCGCCCGCTTCGTGAGCGAAGACGAAGGCGTCGACATCCTGCGCACGTGGCTCGAGGCCAGGTTCGAGGGCGGGCGACACGCCAACCGCATCGCGAAAATCGACCAGGAGATCCGATGACGCTCGACCACAACGCCTCCTTGCGCGACGCCGATCCCGTCGTGGCCGACCTCATCGACAAGGAGCTGAATCGGCAGCGTCACGGCCTCGAGCTGATCGCAAGCGAGAACTTCGCCAGCCGCGCGGTGATCGACGCCATGGGCACGCCCCTCACCAACAAGTACGCCGAGGGCTACCCGGGCCGGCGCTACTACGGCGGGTGTGAGGTCATCGACCAGATCGAGCAGCTCGCGATCGACCGGCTGAAGCAGCTCTTCGCCGCCGAGCATGCCAACGTGCAGCCGCACTCCGGCGCGCAGGCGAACTTCGCCGCGTTCATGGCCCTGATCCGGCCGGGCGAGAAGCTCATGGGCATGTCGCTTCCGCACGGCGGCCACCTCTCGCACGGCGCGCCGGTGAACCACAGCGGCGTGATCTGGCAGGCGGTGCACTACGGGGTGGACCCGGCCACCGGCCGCATCGACTACGACAAGGTGCGCGAGCAAGCACTCCGCGAGCGGCCCAAGCTCATCATCGCGGGCGGTAGCGCGTACGCCCGCATCATCGACTTCGCCGCGTTCCGCGCCATCGCCGACGAGATCGGCGCGTTCTTCCTGGTGGACATGGCCCACTTCGCCGGGCTCGTGGCGGGTGGCGTGCATCCGTCGCCCGTGCCGCACGCGCAGGTCGTCACCAGCACCACGCACAAGACGCTGCGGGGTCCGCGCTCCGGTCTCATTCTGTCCATCGCGGAGCACGCGAAGGCGATCGACAAGTCGGTGTTCCCCGGCACGCAGGGCGGACCACTGGAGCACGTGGTGGCGGCCAAGGCCGTCGCCTTCGGCGAAGCGCTGTCCGACGACTTCAAGCGCTACGCGGCCCAGGTGGTCGAGAACGCCCGCACCCTGGCGCAAGCGCTGGTCGACCGCGGCTTCGCGATCGTCTCCGGCGGCACCGATACGCACCTGATGCTGGTGGATCTCCGTCCCAAAGGCCTCACCGGCAAGGCCGCCGAG
>DATHMJ010000434.1:0-2346 GCA_035487215.1 Gemmatimonadales bacterium | reverse complement strand
CAGGCGCTGGCCTACCCTCACGTGGTCTTCTGCGCGCCGGGCGTCGCGACCACCAGGACGTCGAGACCGTCGCCGTTCTCGATGAGCTGCTCCATCACCGATCCGTACCGCAGGCGCCGCCACCACGAGCGATGAGTCTGTCCGATCACCACGAGGGAGATACCCTTCTCACGCGCGAACCGGATGATTTCCCTGGCGACGTCAGTGCCTTCCAGTTTCGCCACCTCAGCGCCAAGGCTCTGTGCGAGCTGGATGTTGTCGACGAGCCTCCGTTGGAGCGCACTGTCTATCCGGTCGGCCTGTTCCTGCGGCGTCTGCACATAGACGCAGTACCAGTCGCTGTTCAGTCGCCCGGCGATCCGGCTGGCACGACGTACGAGCGATGCCGTGTAGGCGGGATTGCTCGACATCGCGACGAGCATGCGATCGACGGTCCTGGCGGGAGCGCGTCCTTCCTCACGGCGGACGATGCCCTCGCGCGCCCGGTCGACGGTGCTCGCTACTTCGCGGAGCGCGAGCTCGCGAAGCGTGGTGAGGTTCTCGTCGGTAAAGAAGTTGGCGAGGGCGGCCGACACCTTCTCGGGCGGATAGATCTTTCCTTCCCGCAGGCGCTGCTGGAGGTCCTCCGCCGAAATGTCCAGGTTGATGACCTGGTCGGCAGAACCGACGAGCCAGTCTGGCACGGTTTCGCGCACCGTGACGCCGAGGTTCTGCTGGATGACGTCGTTGAGCGACTCGAGGTGCTGGACATTCATCGTCGAAATGACGTTGATGCCCTCGTCGAGCAGGTCGCGAACGTCAAGCCACCGTTTGGCGTTCCTGGAGCCGGGTACGTTGGTGTGCGCCAGTTCATCCACGAGCGCGACCTGCGGACGCCGCCGGATGATGGCGTCGAGGTCCATCTCCTCGAGAACCACGCCGCGGTATTCGATGCGCTTGCGTGCGATCGTTTCGAGATCCTTGATCTGCGCTGCGGTCTCTGCGCGCGCATGTGTCTCCACGACGCCCACCACCACATCAATCCCGCGGCGGCGCAGGTCATGCGCCTCGTTGAGCATGCGGTAGGTCTTCCCGGTGCCGGCAGCCGAGCCAAGGTAGATCTTGAGTTTTCCGCGCTCGCGCTGCTGCACGAGCGTGAGGAACTCCTCCGCGCCGATCGGTTCGGCGGACGGGACTGGCATGGTCCTCAGAGCTTGATCAGCATGGCAAGGTACATCCTGTTCTCGGCCTTCCTCTGATCCGGCGCCCAGTCAGGAAGTTTCACTGTCGGCGCGCCGTTGTTGCCCGTCGGCGGGGTACTGCCACCGGGTCCGGCAAAATACGGCACGCTGGACGCCCGATAATTGTACTCGAGCCGGAACGTCGTGAACTGGTCGGGCATGACGTCGAACGTGAGCGAAGCGTCCCAAGCACGATACTGGTCACCCGGATTCGCGGTGAAGTAGGGCGTGCCGGAGGCTGCTGTCGCACCGTTGATGGGTGGTACGAGCACGAGGTAGCGGCCCGGATTATTGATCGCGCCCCCGCCGAGCGTCAGGCCAATCTTGTCCTTGTTGAACCAAAGCCGGTTGTAGACCATGAAACCAAGGAAGTACTGCGCCGGTGCATCTGCCTTGCTGGAAGAACAGCTGACGCCACCGCCATTCTCGCATCCAAGGTCTGCGGTAATCGAAAACGCGGCCTTGCTGAGGGTGCGTGTCGAGTCGTCGTGGTACTTCAGCAGGAAGCTGTTGTCGCTGTGCACACGCATGCGACCGGAATTCCCGGGTGTGTCGTAGCCCCAGTACTCGTTAGAGAGCATCGAGACGGAGCCGGTCGGGCGCCACAGCACCTGCATGCCGAACCCCGGCGTCTCGTTGAACATGCCGTACGACTGCCAGCCGTTGATGATCCAGTATTCCAGCTTGAGCTTGTCCGTGGGAAAGGTCTGGATGCGCACGCCGTTGAAGAACCAGGGCGTATTCGATGAAACGTATGAGGGCTGGTACGCCCAGTTGTCGGCATTGTAATAGCTGAAGAGTCCCACATACGACATGAAGATCCCGGCGTCGACGTTCACCCCGTAGCCGTGGTCCCAGTGGTAGCCGCCGTACGCTTCGGAGAGGTAGCGGTACGCGTCGGACAGGTTCCACTGCCCGCGGGCGGGGCTCGCGTCGTTGCGTGGCGTCATGGTGGAGTACATGCCGAACTGCGTCATCAACCGGCCGCGCACGTGCTCGTAGCGGAAGTCGCCGCCGATGCCGAGTTGCTGCACTTGCACTTCCTGGGTGCGGCCCGACTCGCTGGACCCCACGAGCGTGTGGTCCGAGGGTCGATTGAAGTCGTAGATGTAAGCGACGTCGGCGC
>DATHMJ010000433.1:0-4840 GCA_035487215.1 Gemmatimonadales bacterium | reverse complement strand
CTCGGTCCCCGGCGTGTGGACCAGGACCGATTGCAGGGGACTCACTTCCGACGAGATATGAAGACAGGACATGCAGAACAAAGTAAGAGGAGAGGCCTGCCAGCGACATCTTAGCGGTTGGTCAGCGCGTAGCTCAGCGTCTCCAGCTCCAGCGCCAGATTCACGGTCTTCACGACGACGTCGGTCGGGACCGTGAGCTGCAGCGGAGCAAAGTTGAGGATGGCCCGCACGCCCAGACGCACGAGGCGGTCGGTCACCGCTTGAGCGGCCTCCGATGGCGTCACCAGCACCGCCATGTCCACCGGTTGGCGGCTCAGCTCGGCTTCCAGGGTGGCGATGTCCTGCACCGCGAGGCCGTTCCACTGGCGGCCGATCTTGGCCGGATCCGCGTCGAAGATCGCCACGATGTCGAAGCCACGCTGCTTGAAGCCGCGATACTGCACCAGCGCGCTGCCGATCTTCCCCGCCCCGATCATAGCGACCCGATACCGGCGCTCGAGGCCGAGGATTTCACGCAGGCGGCCGGCAAGCTCGGGCACCGCGTACCCCAGGCCGCGCTTCCCGAACGATCCGAAGAACGACAGATCCTTCCGCACTTGCGCCGACGTCGTTCCGCCCCGGGAGGCCAGCGCCTCGGAGCTGATCGTATCGGTGCCCTGCTCTTCGAACTCCTCCAGGAACCGGAGGTAGAGCGAGAGGCGGCGGACCGTGCTCTCCGCGACTTTGCGCATGCGTTGGGCGTTTTGTGAAATGTTTCACAAAGCTAGCCCCCCTCCCATCCCGCGTCAACGAGCGCCGACCGCAACGCCGCGAAGTCGGCGACGCCCAGTGTTTCCGGCCGGACGTCGCTCGGCAGGCGCACCCGCGCGAGCACGTCGGCGGCGGCGGACGGGGCGAGCCCGGTCAGCTCCCGCACCGCTCGGAGCAGCTGCTTGCGCCGAAAGCCGAACAGCCCGACGACGAGCCGGCGGAAGGCGCGCACCTCGTCGTCGCTGACGGCCGGCTGCTGCAGCGGGCGAAGGCGGAGCACCGCCGAATCCACGCGCGGGCGCGGGGCGAACGCGCCGGCGGGCACCCGAAACAGGAGCTCGACCGATGCCACGGCTTGAACGCCGACGCTCAACGCGCCATACGCGTCGTCGCCGGGGGGCGCGGCGACGCGTTCCGCGACCTCGCGCTGCACCAGGAACACGACGCGGGCCGGGCGAGGCGGCGTGAGCGCCTTCTCCAGGAGCGGCGATGTGAGGTTGTAGGGGATGTTGCCCGCGACGAGATAGTGCTCGAGCGGACCATGCGCATCCGGCGACACGCCGGCGAGCGCGTGCCAGTCGGCGTCCAAGGCATCCGCTTCGACGAACGTGACGTGGGAGAGTCGTTCGCGAAGCGCCGGCAGGAGCGACCGGTCCTTTTCCACCGCCAGGACTCGGCCGGCCCGCTCTGCCAGCGCGGCGGTGAGGCCGCCGAGCCCGGGGCCGATCTCCACGACGGTGTCGGCCGGCCCCGACTCGGCCGCGTCGGCGATCCGCGCGAGAATGCGGGGATCGGTGAGGAAGTGTTGCCCGAGACGCTTCTTCGCGCTTACCGCGGCAACATCCTCAGGACCAACAGGGTCCGATCGTCGATGGGGGGCGAGCTGAAGCCCTCCGCCTCGGCATACACGGCTTGGAGGATGGCGTCGGGCGACTCGGTCCGATGAGCGGACACGATATCGAGGAGCCGGCGTTCGCCGAACCGCTCCCCCGAGGTGTTGCGCGCGTCCACGAGCCCGTCGGTCCAAAGGCACAGCAGGTCGTCCGCGGGGGACCACGGGAGTTGCCGTTGCTCGATCGTGCTCGGCGTCGCGAGCCCGATGGGAGGAGCCGTCGCTTCGAGCCGCTCGGGCTCTCCGGTCCGGGGCACGCGGAAGGCGTACGGATGCCCGGCGTTGGCGTACGAGAGTCGCCCCGCCACCGGATCCAGCACGCCGTAGAAGACGGTGAAATACATCTCGGTGGTGCGAAGCTCGGTGCCCAGACTCTCGAGCAGCGCCGATAGCGTCTCGTCGGGCGTCACCGCCGCGCCGGCGTGAATGCCCGCGGCGGACATGACCAGCGCCATGATGAGCGCGGCCGGGAAGCCGTGCGAGGCCACGTCGCCGAGCATGACGCCCACGCGGCCGCGGCCCAATCGACTGAACGTGTAGAAGTCGCCGCCGACCGACTCGGCCGGCACACAACGGGCCGCCAGTCGGGCGTCCTCCTGGAGGATCGACGGGTGTGGCAGCAGCTTGAGCTGGAGATCGTGCGCCAGCTCCAGCTCGCGACGTATCCGCTGCTGCCGAACGTCGCGGGTCACGAGCCGCGCGTTCTCGACTGCCGCGCCGATCTGATTGGCGACGGCGGTCACCAGCTTCCGGTCGGAGATGGTGAACCGATCGCCGCCGATGCGATCGGTCAGGTTGATGACACCGACGCAGCGGGTGCTTCCCCCGGGGGCCGCGTAACAGATCGGCAGGCTGAGAAACGCGCGGCCACGATATCCCCGACCATCCACGTCCGCCGGGTCTTCAGGCGCGCCCTCGGGCGGGTCATGCGCCAGCACTCGCCGCTCGCGAAACACGCGGGCGGCAACGGACACCTCGTCTTCCGGGGAAATCGGCACGACCTGGTCCGAGCTGAACCCTCGCGCCGCGACGGTCCGCAGCAGACCAGTGGCCTCGTCGTACACCATGATCGAGGCGCGCCGCGCCCCGACGACGCTGCTCACCTCGCGCACGATGGTTTCGGCTGCCTCCTCCAGTCGGGTGGTCTGTCCGAGGATTTCGCTGATGGCGTAGAGGAGATCGATCTCCTCGTACCGGCTGGCCAGCTCTTCCGCCAGAAACGCGCGCTGGCGCTCCGCGTCGAGTAGCGCCGCGATGATCGGGCGGATCAGCTCGGCCTTGGCTTCGCTCGCGCCCTGATCGCCGACCGAGGTCTCGATCCAATAGCCTTGCAGTTGCGGAACGGGGTCGAGCCGAGCGGAGCCGGTGGGCGTCGGGACCACGCCGGCGACGCGGGGAATGGGCGGGTTCCAACCGGGATCGCTCCCGAAGGCGACCCGCAGGCGACGGCCGTCAAAGCGCCACAGACGCACCCGTCCACCTACGAGTGCGCCCAGACCCTCCAGAATGTCGTCGAGCCGCGCTACCGGCGGCGCAGCGTCATGCAGATGGAGTTTCCCTGCTCGTTGAAATGAACTTCGTCGACCAACTTGCGGATGAGAAAGAGACCACGACCACAGGTCTCGCCGATCTGTTCCGGCCGGACGGGCTCCGGCACTTGGGTGGGATCGAATCCGATGCCTTCATCGGTGATCTGCACGCAGATCCGGTCGGGGAACAACTCCGCCTCCACGAGCACCGACTTGCCGGCCTCTTCCTGGTTGCCCCGCATCACGGCGTTGGCCAGGGCTTCGGCGACCGCGACCTGGAGCCGGAAACGCAGACGATCGGTCGCCGCCGTGCCGGCCAGACAATGATGGGTCACCAGGCTCACCGTCTGCTCGATGCAGGCAACGTCGCTCGGCATCCGGACGTTCACCTGGGTCGCCAGGGCCGGAACGCCGGAGGCGGGGGTACGGCGAACGCAGAGCTGGAGCGGGGAGGTCATCGGGATCAGAAGTTGGCCAGGGCCTGCTCGGGCGTGTCCGCGATCGCGAACAGCGTATCGAGCTTGGTAAGCTCGAACAAAGACCGAAGATCTTCGTTCAAGCCCGAGAGCCGAAGCTCCCCGCCGAGCTCCCGGACCCGCTTCGAGAGGGAGACCAGGGCCCCGAGACCGGAGGAGTCGATGTAGCCGGTACGGGCGAAATCGATGAGGAATTTGCGCTCCCCGCGATCCAGCGCGCCACCGATCAAGTCCTTGAGCTCCTGTCGGTTACCGACGATGAGCTGGCCGTCCACCCGGACCACCAGGACGCCGCCCCCGTCCTTCGTCTGGTGAAACCCCATGCTCGTCTCCCTCAGAGGGTCGCCGGGTCCTGCAACAGGGCCACGGCCGCGGCCACCTCGACAATATCATCGGCGGTCGCCCCGCGTGAAAGGTCGGCCATCGGCCGGCGCAGCCCCTGGAGGATCGGCCCCAGGGCGGTCGCCCCGGCGAGTCGCTCGATCAGCTTGTAGGCGATGTTGCCGGCGTCGAGGTCCGGGAACACGAGCACGTTGGCGCGGCCGGCCACCGGCGATCCCGATGCCTTACGCTCGGCGATCTCGGGAACGAGCGCGGCATCCACCTGAAGCTCACCGTCGGAGTCGATGCCGGGGGCCAGATCGCGGAACCGAAGCGCCGCATCGCGCACCCGATCCACGGGAGCGCCCCGGGCGCTTCCCCTCGTGCTGTAGGAGAGAAACGCCACCTTCGGCACGTCGCCGATGAGGCGAGTGCGGTCGCGAGCCGCCGCCAACGCGATCTCGGCCAGCTGTTCGGAGCTGGGCTCGGGGACGACGGCGCAGTCGGTGAAGGTCAGGACGGCGTCGCTCTGCAGGACCATGTAGAACGCGGAGCTGACGAGCGACACGCCGGGCGCGGTCCCGATGGCCCAGAGTGCGGCCCGGATCACTTCCGCGGTCGTATGCACGGCACCGCCCAGGCAGCCGTCGGCCTCGCCCAGCGCGACAAGCGCCGCGCCGAAGTTGAGCGGCTCGCTCGCGATCTCCAGCGCGTGGACGCCGTCGCGGATCTTGTCCGGCCGGCGGCTTCGCAGATGGTTGGCGACACGCTGAAGCCGAGGGTCGTTTTCGGGCTCGACGGCACCGGGTCCGAGAACGATCGCCTCCGCGATACCGTCCCGCTTGAGCCGTTCGGCGGCGGTCTGCACTCGC